>JBAVQO010000105.1:0-5896 GCA_049694135.1 Gillisia sp.
ATATTCGGTAGAAATAGAAGAGATTCATCATACACAAAAGCTGGATGCTCCTAGCGGCACAGCCATTTCTTTAGCAAAACAAATCATAGAAAGAACCGATAAAATCGGCTGGAAACTCGAAAGGGCAGAAAAAAATGAAATCCCCATTTTCGCGAAAAGAATCGCCAATGTTCCCGGAACTCATTCTATCAAATATACTTCAGATATAGATTCCATAGAAATCATACATACTGCGCATTCCCGTATGGGTTTTGCCAAAGGAGCGTTGCTGAGTGCGGAGTGGCTTCAGGATAAAAAAGGGATTTTTACGATGAAAGATGTACTTGCAAATCTTACTAAACTGTAACATACGGGTCTTAAAACATACCTATAACTGTATAAAATTTTAATTATGACTTTACTCCAGTGGTTTATTTTTTTCCTGATTGTACAGGTAATACATTTTCTGGGCACCTGGAAATTATATATTAAAGCCGGCCGGCAAGCCTGGGAAGCTGCGATTCCCGTTTATAACGGGGTGGTTTTAATGAAGATAATCAATAGGCCATGGTGGTGGGTAATTCTTCTTTTTATCCCGATCATCAACCTTATTATGTTTCCCGTTATCTGGGTGGAAACTATTCGAAGCTTCGGAAAAAACAACAACCTCGATACATTCCTGGTTATTGTAACTCTTGGTTTCTATATTTACTATGTAAATTATATTGCAGAGACTTCTTACATTGAAGACCGCAGTTTAAAACCAAGAACTGCTGCGGGAGAGTGGGTAAATTCTATTTTATTCGCGGTAATTGCAGCTACGCTCGTTCATACTTACTTCATACAACCCTTTACTATTCCCACCTCATCTTTGGAAAAAACATTGCTGGTAGGAGATTTTCTTTTTGTAAGTAAATTTCATTATGGTGCCAGAACTCCAATGACAGCGGTGGCTTTCCCCATGGTACATGACACCATTCCTGGATTGGGAATAAAATCGTATTTGCCAAAACCACAAATTCCTTATTTCCGTTTTCCCGGTTTTGAAAAAATAAAGCACGCCGATATCGTGGTCTTTAACTGGCCGGTAGATACCATGTCCAACATGTATTTTACCGATAAGTATTATTATAAACCCATCGACAAGAAAACGAATTATGTAAAACGAGCCGTGGGTATTGCGGGAGATTCTTTAAAAATTGTCGACGGGAAAGTCTATGTAAATTCGCATCCGCTACAACTACCGGAAAGAGCGCGACCTCAATATTCTTATCAGGGAACTACCAAAGGCCAGCCTTTCGATCCCCGATTCTTGTACGAAAGATATGGAGTTACAGATCCTTATGGTTATAATCCCAACAACAATACCTTTCAAATAAATCTTACTGAAGAGGCGTATGAAAAGTTTAAAAATCACCCGAATGTAGAATCTATTCATCGGGTAAATAACCCGGCGGGAAATAAAGAATCAGGGATGTTCCCCAAAAAAGCACAAAATTCCTGGAACCGTGATAACTACGGGCCTATCTACATTCCTAAAAAAGGAGTTACCGTTGAACTCACCCCTGAATCTTTACCTTTTTATAAACGTATTATTGAAGTGTATGAAGGTTCTGAAATGGGCATAAACAACAAACTGTCTGTTAATGGTACTCAAATACTTTTGAACGGAAAACCTGCTGATTCCTATACTTTTAAACAAAATTATTACTGGATGATGGGTGATAACCGCCATAACAGCCTGGACAGCCGTTATTTTGGATATGTTCCCGAAGATCATGTGGTGGGAAAACCCGTATTTATCTGGATGAGCTGGGACAAAAATGCCAGCGGTTTCGATAAAATTCGATGGAACCGAGTTTTTACTACCGTGGGTGGTGAGGGAGAACCTGTTTCTTACCTTCCGTATTTCCTTATTTTACTGGTGATTGTTTTAGGGTTCAACTATTTTAGAAAACGCAAAAACGCTTAAATTTCACTGAGCATGCAGAACATTTTATTGCATCTCCCCTACTTTGGGTCTGTTTTACAAGCTTCGGAATTAATAAAACCTGCAGTTATTTTTTTTGAAAACGAAGACAATTATCAAAAACAGACGTATCGAAATCGGATGTACATCTACGATTCCAATGGGAAATTATCGTTGACCATTCCTGTAAAACATTCTTTTAACAACAGCGGGCATCAAAAGTATAAAGATATTCGAATTGAGAATGATTTTAAATGGCAGCAACAACACTGGCGTTCTTTAAAAACCGCCTACCAGACTTCTCCGTTTTTTGAATTTTACGAAGATGAACTTGCTCCCTTGTATCATCAGGAATATTCCTTTCTAATGGATTTTAATTACGATTGTCTGGATTTTTTAACCGAAGCCCTTCAGCTAACTCCAGATTTCAGAAAAACCGACGAATATATAAGACATCCGGAGGATAAACTCGATAAGAGGGAATTAATAAATGCCAAGACCAAACATTTGATTCCGCCCTATACCCAGGTTTTTGAAGATAAACACGGATTTTTACCCGATCTGTGTATTCTTGACCTTTTGTTTTGCGAAGGTCCCAACACTTCAGAATATCTTAAAAAGTTATGGTAATCTTACCATTCTATCCTTCCGAAGATCGGAAAATGATCTGAGTAATTCACCCGAAACACCTTAAAATCATCTATTTTTATAGATTTATCTATCAACATAAAATCTATCCGCAAAGGAAAATAATTCAGATTAAAAGTTTGGCCAAAACCATTCCCCACGGTTAAAAAAGCATCATTAAACCTGTCTCCTTTTACGAGTTTATAGATATAAGAAAAAGCGGTATTATTAAAATCCCCAAGCAAAATGGTCTTATAGGGGCTTTTTTCCAACTCCTTTACAAGCATTTCTGCCTGACTTTGCTGAAGTTGAAAACCATATCCTATTCTGCCCACCAGTTTTTTGGAATCTTCTTTTCGCAATTCATCAATCCCCGCTTTTATACGCAATGACTGAAAATGTACATTAAAGACCCGCAACGTATCTTTTTGCTTTACGATATCTATCCAGATGGCATTGTTATTCCCGTCCTGAGGAAAATCTACAGAACCTTTATGAATGATAGGATATTTTGAAAAAAGAGCAGAACCGAATTCAGAGGCCTTTTCTTTTAGCACAATGTGCCGATAGGGAAACATATCTGCCAGTTTAGATTCTCCCACAGAATGTTCCTGCGTGGCAAGCACATCGGGATCTTTTTCAGCAACCAGGCTCGATATTTTCTGCGGAATATCCTTCTGGGAAGTCCATTTATAACTATTGAACATCCTAACGTTATAGCTCATGAGCTTTAGGCTGTTCTTTTTTACTTCGGGTTGTTCAAAATTGACAGCAATCCAGGAAAAGACATAATTGTAACCAATTATTAAAACTAGCAATGGCAGTAAAACCTGCTTTTTAAGGCGCAAGATCCAGTAGATGAGAAAAATGAAATTACTAAGGATTAGCACCGGCACTCCCAGGCTTAATACCGACAACAACGGGAACTTTTGCGGAGGCACAAAGGGAATTAAATATGAGGAAAGCAGGGCCAGTGCCAACAAAGCGTTTATGAGAAACAGAACTTTATCGAAGAGACGCAAATTTTTCATGATCTAATCCTTGCCCGCGTGAAATAAAAAATCTTTTTCCTCTTTTGAAAGGCTGTCGTAGCCGCTCTTGCTTATTTTATCGAGAATGCCGTCGATTTTATGCTGTTTTTCATCTTTGTTATTGAATTTCGAAGATTTGGGAGAAGAATTAGTTGCGGTTTTGTTTTTATACACCGTACGCATTTTCGGCTTTCTCCTTTTTTCAGAATTGAATAAAGATAAAAACCAGTCGATCACTTTTTCGAACCCGCTGCCTATATCTCTTCCTTTATTTAATTGTGTTGTATAGGTGTATCCCAATAATGCACCGCCCAAATGTGCCAAATGTCCTCCCGGATTATCAAAAGGAATCTGAATAACATCCAGTGCCACCAAGAACGCGGCGATCCACCAGAACTTGATGCTTCCCAGAAACATCAAACGAATTCGCATATAGGGTATCTTTGTAGCAATACCGACTAAAACCGCCATTATTCCGGCAGAAGCACCAAGCAGATACGAATTCCCCATCCCCTGAAAAACAGGAAATAAATTATAACTCAGCATGTAAACCAATGCTCCAAAAATAACTCCTAAAAAATAATAATTCAGAAGCTTTTTAGGAGAAAAGTAGGTCAGGAAATAACTACCGGCATAATAAAAAATGAGCATATTCCCCAGGATATGCCAGATACCCGCATGAAGAAAAGAATAGGTTATAATCGTCCAGGGTTTAACTATATATTCTGAAGGATTCTGAGGAAAAACAAACCAGGTTATTAAAGTGTCGGGCACCTGGAACAAGAAGGAAATGGTTTTTATCAGAAAAAACAGAATAAAAACTACAACGTTAATCGCAATAAGTTTTTCAACAACAGAGGCCGTTTGTAGTTTTAAACGCAACGTATCTTTGGTGCTCATCAATCCCAGCGATTTTGGTTAAACTGATTCTTTTTCCAATACCACATAGTAATAGCGCCAATAATAGCGCCTCCAATATGCGCCCAGTAAGCTGTGTTAGAAGGTCCCAGAAAGCTGGTACCGGTAACCGCAGAATATAAAGTAATTAAAAAATAGCCACCAATCAGGTACTTGGCCTTAATAGGCACCGGAATAAACATAAGATATAGTGGCAGATTAGGATAAATAATGGCAAACGCGGTCATTACTCCAAAAATAGCTCCTGAGGCACCGACCATGGGCGTATAAAATGCATTCATCAATTGTTTTGCCGTGTCTTCAGATACGTTTACAGAACGGTGGTAACTTCCGGAAGCCGCTTCCCTGATCATATGATCGATATCTCCCGGACTTACTCCAGCATCTAAAAAAGTCTGATAAGCGTGGTCGAAATTATAATAGCTAAAAAGAATCTGCAATCCCGCAGCTCCAAGACCAGCCGAAAAATACAGAAATAAAAACCTGTTTTGCCCCAGCGATTGTTCCAAAAGACTTCCGAAAACATAAAGGGCGAACATATTGAAAAAGATATGTGTAAAGCCGGCATGCATGAACATATGAGTGATTATCTGCCAGAAATGAAAATGCTCATTCTTTGGAAACCACAGGGCAAATAATTCAAAAGAGCGATCGCCAATGGCCATCGTACCTACGAAAAACAAAATATTTATAATTAAAAGTACCTTTACAGTATCGGTAATCCTTCCCATTTAATTGAATTTTTTTTCCAGTTCTTCAACTGGCAAGGTAATAAAAACCGCTTTGTTAAACGGCGTTAACGAAGGTTCTTTGCAGGCAAATAAACGGTTTACAATATGTTGCTGTTCCGAACTATCGAGCCAGCTTCCCGGTTTTACCGCCATGCTTTTCGCCAGGGATTTTGCCAGTAAATCGGTTTGAGAAAAACTGTTTCCGGGAATCTCATTCTGAAAATCAGACAGCAAATACTGCAGCAATTGTTCTACTTCGCTTTCGGAAACTGCCGGTGGAATCCCGGTAATCTCTACTGAATCGGTTTCTATTTCAGAAAAAACAAAACCGGTTTGTTCCAGCGATTCTTTTATTCCTTTAAGTAGATGTATTTCCTGTTGATTGAATTTTATTCGAAGCGGAAAGAGCAACTGCTGACTGATTGCCGCAGAAACGGTTATGCTTTTTAGCAGCTCTTCATAAAGGATGCGGGTATGCGCCCGATGCTGATCGATAACCAGCATTCCATTTTTAAGGGTGCTTATGATAAATTTTTTATTTAACTGAAAGGTGGAATTATAATTTTCATCCTGCAATCTGCTGCCAAAAAGTTTTCCTGTAACTTCTTCGCTTTCCAGTTCTATTTCACCATTAGGCAAAT
>JBAVQO010000106.1:0-2274 GCA_049694135.1 Gillisia sp.
ATAATCCTTCAGATAAATAGGATCAAAATCTTTGGATACCAGCGAATAAAACCTATCGAAACTCTGAGGTTTAAATCCGTACCGCGAAGAGGCCTTTATCAGGTCGGACCGAATTTTTTCCTTCTTACCGGAGTTCCAAAAATCTTTCCATTTTTCAATTTTATCGAGCTGCGTAGAAGTAGAAAGCACCACTCCTCCAATACTGCTGTAAGAAGCTACCACGCCCTGATCTTTAAGATTAGTAAGTTGAGAATATACTTTATTGTTCACTTCCAAAGCATCATCGGGAGTTTTTCCATAGGATATCAGGTAAATAGATTTGGCCGCTTCGCCCGCGATATCCTCCACCCTTTTTTCAACGTTTTTCACGTTTTCAGGAACATAATTAATAGAGGAAAGATCGTTGTTGAAGGTAACATGAGTAAAAAAGAACAATCCACCGGTAAAAAGAAGAAGGACCAGGACTACCAGGAATTTGTTTTTATGAAATTCGATGGCGGCAAATTTATCGAGCCAGGTATTTTGTTCAATTCGGGTATCTGCCGGAGCTTTATAAAGCAGCGGAGTAAGCAAGAGCGCGGCAACCGAGGCTACCATTACACTGATGGCCGCAAAAATACCCAGGTCATTCAGCGCTTTGCTCTTTACGAATAAAAGGCACAGAAAAGCAATCGCTGTGGTACCACTGCTCATTAAAACGGGAATGGTGATATCCTTATAAAGCTGTTTTAGATCGTTGTTGTTTTTGTAATGGGTAAGAATGTGCAGCGCATAATCTATACTTATCCCCAACAAAATAGAACCGATTCCGATGGAAATGGCAGAAATAGTTTTTTCAAGAAGAAACAAAAAAGCTATAGCCGTAACCGCGCCAATCAAACTGGGAATAAAGAGCAGTAACGGCACATAAAACTTTCGGTAATATAGAATAAGCAGCACCAGCAGGATAAAAACAGCAATACTGATGGTTATTTTAATATCTTTTTTAATCTGATTCGCATTCGCCAGAGAATATAAAACCCCTCCAAAATATTCAGCTTTTACGTCTTTAAAATCTTTATTCAGGGATAGAGTGATGGAGGAAAGTTTGCGGATAAAAATTTGGTTTTTATCGGTTTCTGAAGATGGATACTTAGGATTTATAAAAAGCAATAAATGCTGCCGATCTTTTGTAAAAAGGAAGTTGTGGTACAGTAAAAAATTATCTCCCACCTGCAGTTCCTGAAGTTTATTAAGCCCCAGTGGTGTTAAGGCCAGCGGATCTTTAAACAAGAAATCGCGGGTTACCAGTCCTGTTGGGGAAATAAGTGTCTTATAATTTTCCTTCAGCAATTGCGAAATACTGTCGGTTTGCAGTTTTTGTTCGATTTTCTGATAATCGGAATCATTTAAAAACAAAGGAAGATGATTATAGACGAAATTATAAATCTCGCGAATGCCTTCGTCCGGTACCTTACCCTGGACATTTTTCACATACCCCGGAAGTTCTTTATGTACAGAGTCAATAAAACGGCCGGCATACTTTATAAGCTCTTCGGGCGGTGCCTCTTCAGAAGAAATAGTAACTATAATTTTATCTGTTAGCCGGGATTGCTGCAGTACCTTTTTAAGCACATTCTGCTTTTCTCCTGAAGGAATAAGACTTGTAACATCTTCTTCAAGTTTAATTTGTGAAGCAAGAAATACGATAACACCAAGAAAAATGAGTCCGACAATACTGGCAGACAACTTGTTCTTTAAAATAAAATGGTGAAGTTTGTACATCTATGGCTTTACCACCTGCTTTTGGTTACGAACCGAAAATAAGAAATAAAAGATAATCCATAGAACAAAAGAAATTATTCCTGCCAGTGCTATGCTTCCAAGGAAATATTGCCAGGCACTATCCAGGATTTTGGATGCAGAATTAAAATCTTCCAGCCGCAGTTGCCAGGCGATGCCTTTACCTGTAATCAGGGATCCGACCTGATAACTTGCATATATTATAAAAGGAATCAACGGCGGAATGGAAATATTTGAAAACAGAAAAGCGATTACCTTATTAACCCTGAAAATCGCGGCCAATAAAAACACGATGATCGTGTGCAATCCCCAAAATGGGGACATTCCCACGAAAACTCCTAACGCAATCGCGGCCGCCTTTTTATGAGCAGGTTCCTGGCTTTTAATAATATCTTCTTTCCAGAATTTTTTAAAGCCTTTTTTCTTAAAATCGCTGTATTTGTTCCTCGGATGAATGTAAAAAAAACTCACCAGCACAAACCACATATAAAG
>JBAVQO010000107.1:0-2486 GCA_049694135.1 Gillisia sp.
ACTATTCCCTTATGGCCTTTTAAATTGAGATTTTTCGTGATATTAGGTTTTCTGAAATCCATATCGAGCAGAATGACTTTTTTACCACTTTGTGCTAAACTGTAACTTAAGTTTTTGCTCACAAAACTTTTGCCTTCCCCTGACAAACTGGAGGTAATAAGAATTTTCTTTTTTCTGAAGTTCCTGCTATAAAGTCCCAATTGGGCATCCAACTGTCGGAACTGTTCAATAACGGGAAAATCTTCAGGATTTTTCACCGACAGTTGCTTACTCCCTTTTAAATAAGATAATTCCCCAATAACAGGCAAATTAGAAGACTCTTCAATCTCTGAACGAAAAAGTATTTTTTTGTTCAGCATTTCTTTAATAACCACGTAGCCTATCCAGGCGCCAATAGCAAGGAACAATGCTATTCCATAAATTTTAACCCCTTTTGGACTTACGGGCTCCAAAGAAGCTTGTGCATGTGTAACTACCGAATCATCGGCATTCAAAGGCACATAGGAGAGGGCGGTTTCTTCTCTTTTCTGCAATAGAAAAGCAAAAAGATCATTCTTTACCGCCTTTCTACGGGTTATTTCCAGGAGCTTACGTTCCTGTTCAGGAATGGTCCTTAACGCGGTACTATACTTTCCAGAATTTTTATACAAGTTTGAAAGACTTGCCTGGAGATTGCTTTTTTGACTCTGCACATTGTCGAGAATATTGGGTCTCATTTTATCGATTTCATCGGCAAGGGAAGTCAACATAGGATTATTAACAGCTGTAGTTTTTTTTAAGCGTTCATATTCCATTTCAGAATTGTAGAGCTTCTGGAGCAATTGCGTCAAAATAGGATCATCAATACCTAAGGTGGAAGGCACAATGCTTCCGCCACTATTTTTTGACTGAATATAATTTTCAACTTTATCCAACACAGAAAGTTTTAGCTTGATATCTGCTATTCTTTGATCGTTCTGCCCTGCATCCTGCAAGTACATTCTTCCCTGTTCGCTAAGATCTACCACCCCTTTTGAAGATCGGTAATGCTCTATTTCGGTTTCAAGTTCATCTAACTCCCCTTCTACATTTTGAATACGGTCTTCAATAAACCTCATGGTATTCGCGGCCAATTTATTCCTCTCTTCAATACCTTTTTGATTGTAGGCCTGGATCAAGTTATTTAAGATATCTTCTCCACGACTAGGCACCTCATCCTCTAAATTGAGGTTAATTACTGTGGACAATTTTTCCGGGGGAGCAACTTCGAGTGAGTTCAGCAGTCCCATGGTGACTCTACGAGGATTCTTTAATACAAAGTATAGGGGCTTTTCGGCTGGCTGGACATTATTTGGGTTTGGCAAAAACATTACTTTCCCGAAAGGGCTTTCCACCCATACGTTTAAAGGATATGTCTTCCCGTCAATTTTAACATCATTTTTTGATGAATTAAAAACAAAATAATGCTCTGGAGGGGTGTCATTCTGAATAATGATTTCATCAGGATGTTCCATCTTTACGATAATTGGGGAAGAATTATAAGCGGAAACTGAATTTATATTCAGACCAAAAAGATCTTTTTCTTCATAAAGAGGGGCATAAAGATGAAGTGTATCTACGACCTTTTTCATGAGATCTGGGGACTGGATTACCTTGATCTCATTTTCTACTATTTTTTTTGAATCGAATGGATTCATGGATTGTATCATTTTTGAATCATCCACCCCCTTGTTTTCGTCATTAATGAGAAGAGTGGCTGATATCTCATAGGTTGGGCTTTTATATTTCTTATAGCCCCAGGCCAGAAATAAAGCTATCACTAAAAATACCGCAAGCAATGGCCAAAACGGAAAAAACAGATCCATGAGAGAATCGAAAAGGTTCTCATTTTTAGCCGATTTATTATTATAGGACATAAGATTATTTTGCGGTTTATATTCCACTTTGAATAGCAATAATTCCAAAAGACAGCGCACTGAATATAACCGGCAGCCATACCATAAGCCTCGAAGTACTGGCCACTTTCGATTTATTTGGTTGCACATAGATAACGTCATTCGGTTTTAAAAAGTAATTGGGCGAAGTGAAGATATCATCCGAGGTTAAATCGATGCGGGTAAGCTTTTTAACTCCATTTTCTTCCCTAATTAACAGCACGTTATTTCTTTGGGCATAAATAGTAAGATCTCCCGCGAGACTCAAAGCTTCCAACAAACTCACTTTTTCGCTGGGAATTGTTATTACCGAAGGGTTCCCAACTTCTCCCATAACCGAAACTTTGAAGTTCAAATACCTTATATTCACTATAGGCTCAACCAATAATTCTCTTTTAATCAATTCATCCGTAATTTCTTCACGCAATCCCTGTTTTGTTTTACCCGCGGCTTTTATTTTTCCCAAAAAAGGAAAACGGATATACCCATCTTCATCTATCAAATATTCAGGAGCCAGATTCTCATTATTTCTAGCCCTTTCCGAACTATTCATCGGGTTAAAGACCTCTGTAG
>JBAVQO010000108.1:0-3472 GCA_049694135.1 Gillisia sp.
GTCATGGAGGCCTGGGATTACTAGATGTTTTTAAAATAGATCTAAAAGATCCTTCCGCAGGGGTAACAAATTTAGGAGCCCCTGTAAACAGTAATTTAGATGATTTCTCCTACTTCTTAGAACCAGATACCAATACTGGATATTTTGCTTCTAACAGAGAAGGCGGAATGGGCAGTGATGATGTATACGGATTTAATCTCCTAAAAACTTTAGTTCTTAAAGGTCAGGTTTCCGATGCTGTAAATGGAAATCCGATTGCGAACGCTACGGTACGTCTTTTTGATGAAAATCAAAATCAGATAGCATTTCTGGAAACAGATTCTTCCGGGAATTATCATGTGGAGATAAACCGAAATAAAGAGTATCCTATAGAAGCAAAACATATAGAATACCAGGCAAAGACTGGTACGGTTAATTCCAACAATATGGACAACGAAGAAGAGCTGGTTTATAATATTCAGTTGGATCCGATAGAAGATGTGGAATATCTAGCCGAAATAAACAATATTTATTTCGATTTCGATAAGTCTAATATTCGTCCAGATGCAGCAAAAGAACTGGATAAACTTATAGATTTAATGACCAATAAATACCCTGATCTGGTTATTGAAATTGGTTCTTATGCAGACCAAAGAGGAACCGATAAATATAACGAAGGGCTATCTGAAAGAAGAGCAGACTCCACCTATAAATACTTAGTAGATCACGGAATTTCACCCGATCGTATCGTAAAACACAAAGGATACGGAGAAACCGACCCTGCTGTAGATTGCGATCATTGTACAGAAAAACAATACCAGCTAAACAGAAGATCGATGTTTAAAGTGGTAAAAATGAAGTGATATAAAAGAATCTTGAAAATCAAAAAGCCCCGCAATGCGGGGCTTTTTTTTGGTTAATTCAAAATTTCTATCTAACAAAGATGTTGGTAAAATAATTTCTTCCGTCTTTATCCTGTTCAACTGCCACTCCAAAATACCTGTAGTTACCTTCTAAGTTAGCACGGTGCTCATCACTTTTAATCCAGGCTGCTACAACTGCATCAGCAGTTCGGTAACCAAAGGCCACATTTTCTGCTACCGCTTTAGCGCCTATTTCTTTAACCAGGGCTTCGTATCTTTTATTAAAATCATCGTGATTAACAACTTTCAAACTCGCCATATACGACGTATGATCCAGAGCCTGAAGTGTAATGTCGTCTACGGGATCCAGGGCGTTAAGCCCAATGCTTTCCCGATGTTGGTTAACAGCCTCAAGTATTTGAGTCTCGATCTTGCTGTAAGCAAAATTATCCACAAGTTTTACCGTTAGGTTAGCAGACTTTTCCTGCGGAAGATCGCTGTCTTTGGAACATGAATTTAAAGTAAAAACACATACCAAGAGCATACAAATCAATCTGGTAGAATTGTACATAAGCAGTAGGTTATTAAGATTTGGGATAGCCAAAATACACAAAAAGATCGACAGAAAACACGTTGAAGCGTGCATTTCATCGATTATATGCATAATTTAACACTTATTGTAATCCTAATCCTACATAGATGTGCTAATTCTATAATTCAAATACCTTTCCGTCGTCACCGAGCTCAACATTCGGAAAAATTTCAGATGCCTCATCTCTAAATACCTTAATGTCAGGATATCGTGTGCTGTAATGGCCTAAAATAAGTTTTTCGACTCCTGCACCTTGGGCAATTTCCGCAGCTTGTTTTGCTGTAGAATGTTTTGTGGGAAAAGCAAGATCCTTGTTTTCTTCTAAAAAAGTAGATTCGTGATATAAAACGCTCGTTCCTGCCAGTTGAGGAATTATTGCAGGGTGATAAACGGTATCGCTACAAAATGCATAGCTTTTGGGTGGTACCGGAGGTGCTGTTATTAAGGCGTTCTGTACAACCCGGCCATCTTCAGATACCACATCCTTACCCCTTTTGATACTCTGGTAAAGGGAAACATCGATATTGTATTTACTAACTTCATTTATTAGAAGTTTCCTTAATCCCGGCTTCTCTTTGAATAAATATCCGTTGGTGTACACGCGGTGCCTTAACGGTATTGTTTGCACGCTTACTTTTTCATCTTCAAAAAGAAGTTCCGGTTCCTTACTGCTTAATTCGTGAAAATGTAACGGAAAGTTTGTCCAGGAATTGGCCAATTTTAATTGAAGGGTAATTATTTCTTTGATCCCTTTGGGACCATATACATGTAATTCTTTATCGCGATTCAACAACCGGAAAGTTGATATTAATCCTACCAGTCCATAAAAATGATCACCATGCAAATGAGAAATAAAAATATGCCGGATTTTAGAAAATTTTATTTTATTCCTTCTTAATTCCACCTGGGTTCCTTCCCCGCAATCAATTAAAAAAAGATGATTGTTCATTTCCAGTACCTGCGAAGTGGGATTGGTAAAAGATCTGGGAGTAGCAGCATAACAGCCTAAAATGGTAAGCTTCATAATCCGTCTATTTTACATTCTGCGGCCAATATTGAAGTTTTAAAATCCGAGTTCTCTTTCCAATTCCTCCATATTAACAATATCTTCGGCCTCCTGAAGTGTGGGAACCACCATGAGTTCTTCAGGAACATTATCTATGTTTATAGTATCGTTTACTATAACAAAAGATTTTTTACGGTTACGCTGGAGGTTAGACAGTTCCAGGAAATTTAGAAGTTCTTCCAGAGATAAATTCCCATATTTCAGGATATTTATAACAACATTATCTTTTTTGAATTTGGACTGATTTTTATAGAGAAAGGCGGAAAATTCTACCACATCATCTTTTTGATCTTCCAGGATTATGTAATTCTTTTTTCGCTTAATTTTCATTTTATAAATTTTAAGCTATGAAACTTTAATGTTTAATTTTAGAGGCTAACAAATAGATCACTGCCATTCGTACCGCTACCCCGTTCTGTACCTGATTTAAAATAATGGCCTGTTTAGAATCGGCAACATCGCTGGTAATTTCAACTCCGCGATTTATAGGGCCCGGGTGCATGACCACAATTTTTTTATTCAGAGAATCCAGAATTTGTTTATTCAGCCCGAATTGCTGCGTATATTCACGCGTGCTGGGAAAATAACTGATCTCCATACGTTCATTCTGAACTCGTAACATATTGGCCACATCACACCATTGCAGCGCTTTAATCAAATTGGTCTCTACCCCTACCCCTAAAGATTCTATATATTTGGGAATAAGCGTTTTGGGGCCACAAACTTTTATCTCTGCTCCCTGTAATTTCAAGGCAAATATGTTAGATAAAGCAACCCGGCTGTGCATAATATCTCCCACTATTACAATCTTCTTTCCCTTTACTTCTCCAAGTTCCTCTCTTATGGAATAAGAATCGAGTAAAGCCTGAGTAGGATGCTCATGAGTACCATCCCCCGCATTTATTATTCTGGCATTTACGTGCTTTGATAAAAAAATACCAGCACCGGGGTTCGGGTGGCGCATCACTACCA
>JBAVQO010000109.1:0-1688 GCA_049694135.1 Gillisia sp.
GCATAAGCCGCTAGGACAAACTATTTTTCAGACAACGCCTTTTAAACCGATCGCTTCGGCGACTTCCCGCATGCCCATAATTGTATCCGCAATCAATTCCGTTCGTTCCATGCCCAGCATTTGGGCACCCTTGTCAATGATAGACCGATCGACGCCAGCGGCAAACCGCTTATCTTTCCATTTTTTTTTTTACGGATTTGGCGTTTAAATCCATAACACTTTTTGAAGGGCGCACTAGGGCTGTTGTTACCACCAGACCGGTAAGTTCATCGATGGAATAAAGCACTTTTTCGAGTTCCGTTTTCGGTTCAACATCCGAGCAAATCCCCCATCCGTGACTGACCACCGCACGGATGTATTCTTGGGGCCAGTTATTTTCCGTTAGAATTTCTTCTGTTTTGCGACAGTGTTCTTCTGGAAACTGCTCATAATCGAGGTCATGAATCAGGCCGATAATTCCCCATTTTTCTTCGTCTTCTCCTCGTTTTCGGGCAAAATAGCGCATTACACCTTCCACGGCCAGCGCGTGTTTAATAAGGTTTTCATTTTTATTGTATTTTTTTAGAAGGTTAAAGGCCTGTTCGCGAGTTGGAATATTTGAATTCATTTTTTATCTCCTTGGGTAAGGATGTCAAACTGTATTGACAGGAACTATACTCATAAATTTGTTTTATTGTAAATATAGATATAGAAAAATTAAAGGGTAAAGGACTCTGATTTCCAATACGGGTGGTCGCTCCACGACGGCACATATCTCTTTCAATCAAATGCATTTGCCCTAAGAAAAATCCCTTGACAGGCACTGACATATCCTTTAGAAAATCTGATAAGGTGCCTGTTAGAGGCTTAATAGGGAATCCCGTGAGAATCGGGAGCGGTCCCGCCGCTGTAATTCCGCCCTTTTAAAAAAGGGAACCTTTTTAGCAAATATGTGCCACTTTTCCGATAAACCGGAATGGGAAGGCCGTTAAAAAGGCGGAAAAGTCAGAAGACCTGCCTGAACCGGACAGATACACCTCCGCGGCATGACGGGGTGATGTGGCTTCAACAAAATAGGGTCAAGTAAACTGGGTGCAGCCCTTCAATCTTTTGTTATGAGATTGAAGGGCTTTTTTATTTGTTCGTATAATGCATCTTCGGCGGGGCTGAAAAAAATGATGAAAGGAGGTGAGAGCAATGAAAACGGGATTAATTGTGTATGTTGTTGGGACAGAACCTGTCGATTGGGATGCAGATTCTGAGTTGAGGGCCATCAAGCAAAGCAGCCGAGCAGACCTGGTTGAGATCATCACCGTCACGTCAGGTCATTTTGATATTTTGGATGCATGGTGGTCTCTTTTGACCAGGGGAATGAAGCGAATTGTCTGTATAATTGGAGAATTTACGCCTAACGGCAATCTGACCCTTAAAGGACGAAAACTTTGTCTGTGCGGATAAGAATACAAACCTTAACACCCCCGATTGAGCCCTTTGCGCAATTGGGGGTTTAACTAGTGTCCATTCCATAAATGGCCCTTTTTTCCCTGCTCGGCGTTCTCCGCGGGTTTCCGGCTGCGGCGTACAATCGAACGCCTTACCGAAAACCCTTGTGCGGCCTTAATCAGCGAAAAAAATCCTCATTTATAATTGGGCACACAAAATGTCTCACCCACTGCTAAACCGTCGAAATGACGAAGCCACTCCAACCG
>JBAVQO010000110.1:0-2458 GCA_049694135.1 Gillisia sp.
ATAACTCCCCGGGCATTTTCGTCGACCTGAGATCGTTTTGCTGCAGTACCAAACCCAACTCCCTGGCCAAAATCTTTCAATTTTCTGGAACCGATATTGGAAGTCATAATGATAATGGTATTGCGGAAATCTATTTTTCTTCCAAGACTATCGGTAAGATATCCGTCATCGAGCACTTGCAGCAACATATTGAAAACATCGGGATGCGCTTTTTCCACCTCGTCCAGCAGAATTACGGCGTAAGGTTTACGTCTTACTTTTTCGGTAAGTTGTCCGCCTTCTTCGTAACCTATATATCCCGGAGGCGCTCCAATAAGCCGGGAAACGGCAAATTTTTCCATGTATTCGCTCATGTCTATTCTAATGAGGGAATCCTCGTTATCGAAAAGTTCCCTGGCAAGTACTTTCGCCAGCTGTGTTTTTCCAACACCGGTTTGACCTAAGAAAATAAAGGAACCAATAGGCTTATTTGGATCTTTAAGACCTGCACGATTTCGTTGAATAGCTTTCACCACTTTATTTACTGCATCGTCCTGACCTATTACTTTACCTTTGATGCGTTTTGGAAGCTCCACAAGTTTGTTGCTTTCCGTCTGAGCGATCCTGTTTACGGGAACCCCGGTCATCATAGAAATTACATCTGCTACATTATCTTCCGTAACGGTTTCTTTGTGCTTTTTGGTTTCTTCTTCCCATTTTTCCTGAGCAACAGAGAGTTGTTTTTCGAGATTTTTTTCGTCATCTCTCAATTTAGCGGCTTCTTCATACTTCTGTTTTTTAACAACAGCATTTTTATTTTCTCTTACCGCTTCTAATTTCTGTTCCAGCTCCAGGATCTGTTTGGGAACTTCAATATTGGTAATATGTACACGAGCGCCAGCTTCATCTAAAGCATCGATAGCTTTATCTGGAAGAAAGCGTTCTGTCATGTACCTGTTCGTAAGTTTTACACAAGCATCAATAGCCTCAGGAGTATAAATAACATTGTGGTGTTCCTCATATTTTGGCTTGATGTTGTTAAGAATTTCAAGGGTTTCATCGATGCTGGTAGGCTCGATAATAACCTTTTGAAATCTTCTTTCCAAAGCTCCGTCTTTCTCGATATATTGTCTGTATTCATCGAGGGTTGTAGCTCCAATACATTGAATTTCTCCACGAGCCAAAGCCGGCTTAAACATATTGCTGGCATCCAGGCTGCCTGTAGCTCCGCCAGCGCCTACAATAGTATGTATCTCGTCTATAAACAGGATGATATCGTTGTTCTTTTCGAGTTCATTCATTACCGCTTTCATACGTTCCTCGAATTGTCCGCGATACTTAGTTCCCGCTACAAGGCTGGCCAGATCCAGAGTTACAACTCGTTTATCGAATAATATTCTGGAGACTTTTCGCTTTATAATTCGAAGCGCCAATCCTTCAGCAATAGCAGATTTACCCACGCCGGGCTCTCCGATTAGCAAAGGATTGTTCTTCTTGCGGCGGCTCAAGATCTGACTAACCCGCTCAATTTCTTTTTCTCTTCCAACTACCGGGTCCAGTTTATCTATTTCGGCAAGAGCAGTAAGGTCTCTTCCGAAGTTATCCAGAACAGGTGTTTTAGATTTTTTGTTTGTTTTACCAGTGCCTCCGCTGCTAAAAGGATTATCTTTTGCAGTATCATCAGAATTTCCATCTTCATCAGAAAAGGATTCTGCTCTGGGAGCTTCAATAAAATCGTCTTCGTTCGTGATCATATATTTGAATTGATCTTTTACCCCATCATAATCTATTTTTAACTTGTTCAATAGTTTGGTAGTAGGGTCGTTTTCGTTTCTTAAAATACAAAGCAACAGATGAGCTGTATTTATAGAAGAACTTTGGAAGAGTTTAGCCTCTAAAAAAGTGGTTTTCAATGCTCTTTCTGCCTGCCGGGTTAAATGAAGGTTCTTCTTATCATTGGCAATGGCCGAAGCGTCCGGATTGGCGGGGCTAAGAATTTCAACTTTGCGACGTAAATGTCCAAGATCTACATCCAGAGCGTTCAAAATATTTATAGCTTTCCCGTCCCCGTCTCGTAAGAGGCCTAGCATTAAGTGTTCTGTTCCTATAAAGTCATGACCCAGCCGAAGGGCTTCCTCCTTGCTGAAGGCAATAACATCTTTTACTTTGGGTGAAAAATTATCATCCATCTTATTTCCTTTCTCTTTTTATTAATTACCCTAAAGGTTCAAAAATTGTACCTAGCTGATAGGTCGATAGTAAATTGACAAAATTACTTTAAATAAACAAAATTGAATGTAACGAACTTATTAACCAATCGGGCCTAAAGATTTGTTAATAAAATTAATCAAAACCGGGGGATATCCCCGCTAAAACATTGCTAAAATCCGTAAATTGGCACGTTAGATTTTTCAACTAAATTAAACTACTAAAATATGGCTGAAGGAGAAAATTTAATTCCTATCAACATTGAAGATGA
>JBAVQO010000111.1:0-7191 GCA_049694135.1 Gillisia sp.
GATCAAAATCTTCTACAAATCCGCTTTGTTCTCCTTCGTGCAACGCTTTGATTAATTCTCTTTCTTTTTTTTCTTCTCTTTCTAATAATCTCAATGCAGAACGGATAATTTCACTTACAGAATTATATCTTCCCGACTTTAGTTCTTCATTGATAAATTCTTCAAAATGATTTCCCAGAGATATAGATATGTTTTTACTCATTTTTTAAATGTTTAGATCTCAAATACCAAAGATTGGTAACGAAAATAAAAAGTATACAACTATTTTTATCATTACTTTTGAATAAATTCTCCCTTATGTCTATACAAGTCGAAAATATTTCCCAGTTCTACGGAGCGCAAAAAGCGCTGGACCAGGTAAACTTTTCTATAGAAAAAGGAGAAATTGTTGGTTTTCTGGGCCCTAACGGGGCGGGAAAATCTACTTTAATGAAAATTCTCACGGGTTATCTTTGCGCTTCAGAAGGAAAAGCCACAGTAAACGGTTTTTCGGTAAAAGAAGATCTGGAGAAGGTTCAGAAAAGCATTGGTTATCTCCCCGAAAATAATCCTTTGTACCTGGAAATGTACGTTCGGGAATATTTATCCTTTAATGCCGATGTTTTTAAAGTTGAAAAATTCAGAATCGAAGAGGTTATAAAAATCACAGGTTTGCTGCCAGAAGCCAACAAAAAAATAGGCCAGCTTTCTAAAGGCTATCGGCAACGGGTTGGTTTGGCCGCTACATTGCTTCACGACCCTGAAGTGCTGATTCTGGATGAGCCTACTACCGGCCTGGACCCAAATCAGTTAGTGGAAATTCGGAATCTTATTCTGAACATAGGTCGCGAAAAAACCATTTTTCTGTCCACCCACATCATGCAGGAAGTAGAAGCCATCTGCGATCGCGTGATCATTATTGACCACGGAAAAATTGTTGCCGACCGAAAAATGAAGGAACTGCGGGATGAAAAAGAGCAAATTATTTTCGTTGAATTCGATTACAGGATTGAAGAAGTGGCCCTGCAGAAACTTCCGCATTTAATTTCCCTGAAGAATACCGGCGGATTTTCTTTTGAATTAAGGTTTGATACGGCTGAAGATATGCGTCCCGCGGTTTTTGATTTTGCCCATGACAATGGATTAAAAACGCTTCAGCTAAACCGAAAAACTAAGAATTTGGAAAGCTTGTTTAGTGAACTTACAGCCCCCTAAATCCCCCGAAGGAGGAATAGTTTATCGCAAAAAAGAGTATAAAAGTCCCCCTTCGGGGGATTTAGGGGGCTGGGGCCTCAAAAATAACCCTTCCGGTATAGTATTCTTTATACTGAACCTGCGGCGGACGATGTACCACGATTACATCTCCCGTACTGCGCAATTCGGCATTAAAAGATTGCTGCGGATTCACAATAAGTTTATTGGTACCCCGATGAAAAATATCATATTTCTGAACTATAAAATTTCTGCCTTCCAATCTTCCGTCGCCCGAAGCGAAAAAAGCGTTTACGTGATCGGCCTTTCCGGATAAAAAATAGTTGGAATAATTATCGTTGGTAATACGCAGGTCGTGTACATTCAGGTTCAGTTTAAAATCGCCATCGGTGTGAATTTTCGGATCCATTTCCTGGTTGAAAGACCGAAGCCAGAGATTATCGAACTTCAGGACCCCAATACTTTCAATAGCATAACCGCTGCTGTTTTGCAACCAGGTTAAATCGGGCAGCGTTACGTACACTTTTGTGACTTCATAATCCCGGAAAAGATTGCACGAATTATCGTTATGTATGCTCAGGCGACCATCTTTCACGTCCACATATACATCTTTTCGAAGATTTTTTCCGGTTTCAATCACCACTTTTTGCTCCGGGCCCTGCTGAATGAACAATTTTACCCGTTCATATACAATTATTTCATGAAAAGGTGCTACATCTACTTCCTCCTGAACAATATCTCCGGTTCCTTTTAAACAGCCCGAAAGTTGGTTGGGAGCACATCCTGTAGCCAAAACTGCGATAAATACTATTAAAAAAAGTTTCTTCATTTAGTTCAAATTTTCACCTTACAACCTGTATCCCACCGAGAACTCTACGGCTTCGGCATTGGCGGCATGCGAACGCACTGTTGCAGAAGCCCACCAATGTTCAGAAATTTTTCTCTGCAACCCAAGCCTGTTATATACTCTTTCCACATAATTATTATAAGGGTAATAGGCGTAGAAACCCAGCTGAGTGATTACCGACAGCTTGTTCAACGTTAGCTGGTGCCCGATAAAAATTCCCACCCGCTTGGCATCTTCGTCTCCCGTTGTTTTTCCCTGTGGAAAAGCAATCGCCTGGTAATTTATAAACTCTTCCATGGCTCTGGAAAAGAATAATTCGGTTCCGGCCTGTAAAGTGCTTTTTTTATTGATCACTTTATCGGCAATTACCGAAACAGTTAAAAAGGGGAACTGCCTGGAATTGGCTATCCCCATAGTATTTACGCCACTGCGTACAACAAAATTAAAATGAATGGGTTCGGTGTACCTTTTTTCATTGGGATCCTTTGGCACGTAAGCGGGAATGTTCTGGTGCTCCAGCAAATAATTTATGCCCGCATTAAAGGTGAAGGTGTTGGTACTGCTGTTGGGCGAATGAAAATCGGCATCAGAATAATGAATGACAGAAACTCCGGCCTGTATTCCCAATCCTTTAAAGATATTTTCTTTTTTAAAATTCGCCATCAGGTAAGTAGAACTGAGCAAATGGAAACCATAGGCGTTATTAAGATAGTTGGTTTCCTGGTTATACGGATTTCCGGCAAAAGCAATTCCCTGACCAATGCGCAACATCAAATTCCGGTTAAGAACATAAAAATTGAAATGCGCATAAAGACCATAGTTTTTTCCGAGGGCAGGATTTTTTAAATCCTGATATGTGAAAGACCAGCCAAAATCAGGATAATTATAGCGGCGTTGCCAGGCTTCTTCTCCATAGGTTTTACGGCTAAAACCAAGAATAATTCCTTCGGGATGCCCGGTGATTAAATGCTCTATATCCACGCTATGTTCTATTATACTTCCGTAGAAATAATTGGCATCGAACTCGTAATATTTTTGGATTTTCTCCCGCTGAGCGTATGAAATAGTGGTAAATAGAAAAAGAAGGCCGAAGGAAATTTTTTTCATAGAGAACAAATGTAATTCAATATTTTAAAAAACGGCAGCGGCTATTTCTTTAATGTTAGTGCTTTTTCCCATAGAATAATAATGTAAAACCGGCACTCCGGCGGCAATTAATTCCTTACTCTGGGCAATACACCATTCAATTCCTACCTGTCTCACGGCCGGAATATCTTTGCATTTTTCGACCTCAGCAATAAGATCGTCAGGCATATCTACATGAAAACGATGAGGTATCGTGGTTAATTGCTTAAAGGTAGCCAGCGGTTTTAACCCCGGAATTATAGGAACTGTGATTCCCTGCTCCCTACATTTATTTACAAATGCAAAAAAAGCGCTGTTATCAAAAAACATCTGAGTGACTACATATTCAGCCCCGGCAGCGATTTTTAGTTTTAAATATTCGATATCCTTGTCCAGGCTGGGCGCTTCCATATGTTTTTCGGGATATCCGGAAACTCCAACGCAGAAATCGGTTTTATGGGCACCTTGCAGAATTTCTTCAATATATTGGCCCTTATTCATGTCTTTTATCTGTGATACCAGATCGCTGGCATAAGCATTTCCATTTGGTTCCGGCTTAAAATACGTTTCGTTTTTTACTGCATCTCCGCGCAGTGCCATAACATTTTTGATCCCCAGGAAATCCAGGTCGATCAAAAAGTTTTCAGTATCTTCTTTACTGAAACCTCCGCATAAAATATGAGGAACCGCATCTACTCCGTATTTACTTTGAATAGCGGCGCAAATCCCAACCGTTCCCGGCCTTTTTCGCACGACACGTTTTTCCAGCAGCCCATTCTCTTTTTCTGTAAATACATATTCTTCGCGGTGATAGGTGACATCAATAAATGGCGGATTAAACTCCATTAAAGGGTCGATTCCGTCGTAAATCGATTGAATATTTTGCCCCTTTAAAGGCGGAAGTATTTCAAAGGAAAAAAGAGTTTTTCCTTTGGCAGCATTCATATGTTCGGTAATTTTCATTCTGTTTAATTAATAAAGCTGACTTTAAAGTGGATTTTGGTCAAGCTGAACTTGTTTCAGCTTCTTAATTTATTTTGATTTTGCGATTATTAAGATCCTGAAATAAATTCAGAATGACGTTTCTTATACTTTTTAGACAGTTTCTTTTTAAAAGCATATTTTATATTATTGATCTGCAATTGCAGGATTCAGCCATTTTATGGCTTTTTCCATTGAAATTTGTTTTCTTTCGGCAAAATCTATTACCTGATCTTCGGTTATTTTTCCCACGCCGAAATACCGCGCTTCGGGATTGGCGAAATAATATCCGCTTACGCTGGCAGCAGGCCACATTGCTAAACTTTCGGTTAACTTTACCCCAATCTTTTCTTCAACTTTCAACACTTCCCAGATACTTAATTTTTCCAAATGATCTGGACAGGCGGGATAACCGGGCGCCGGACGAATGCCACGATAGTTTTCGCGAATAAGCTCTGCATTAGTCAGTTTTTCCTCGGAAGCGTAGCCCCAATCGTCGGTTCTTACTTGTTTATGAAGATATTCAGCAAAAGCTTCGGCAAGCCTATCGGAAAGGGCTTTTATCATAATGGAATTATAGTCGTCATGGTCTTTCTCAAACTTTTTGGCAAGCTCTTCGGTTCCAAAACCCGTACTTACACAAAAACAACCTAAATAATCCTGAATCCCGCTTTCTTTTGGCGCTATAAAATCGGCAAGTGCAAAATTGGGTTTTCCTTTATGTTTATCGAGTTGCTGTCGCAGGGTTCTGAAAATCATTTTTTTATCTTCGGAATTTTCCGAATATCCAATTTCTATATCGTCGTCGTTTATGGTGTTAGCGGGAAATAATCCGTAGACAGCTTTTGCCTTCAGCAGTTTTTTTGAAAATATTTTCTTCAGCAACTCTCGCGCGTCTTTAAAAAGCAAGGTTGCCTGTTCTCCAACCACCTCATCCCTTAAAATTTCTGGATATTTCCCGTGCAGTTCCCAGCTTCTGAAAAAGGGCGTCCAGTCTATGAATTCTTCCAGTTTCTGAAGATCAAAATCTTCAATAACATGAATTCCCGGCTTATTAGGTTTTGTGATGTTGGCGGTTTCCCAATCTATTTGAAATTTATTTTCTCTCGCTTTTTTCAGACTTAAAAAGGATTTTACTTTACCCCGCTTCAGAAAATTATTCCGAAAAACATCATATTCTGCTTTTAAATCTTCTTTATACTTCTCCTTTTTTTCCTTCTGAAGAAGGTTTCCCACCACAGTTACTGCCCGGGAAGCGTCATTTACATGCACCACCGCATTTTGGTACTGCGGGTCAATTTTTACAGCCGTATGCGCTTTTGAAGTGGTCGCACCCCCTATTAACAAAGGAACTGAAAAGTTTTGTCGCTGCATCTCTTTGGCAAGAAACACCATCTCGTCCAGCGAAGGAGTAATTAATCCGCTAAGGCCGATGGCATCAACATTTTCGGCTTTGGCGGTTTCTATAATTTTTTCGGGAGGCACCATCACCCCTAAATCGATGATCTTATAATTATTACAGGCCAGCACTACGCTCACAATATTTTTGCCAATATCGTGAACATCTCCTTTTACCGTGGCAAGAAGAATTTTTCCCGCCCCCGATTTGGATTCTTCGTCAAGGGGATTCAACTTTTTCGCTTCTTCAATAAAAGGAAGTAAATAAGCCACAGCTTTTTTCATCACCCGGGCAGATTTTACCACCTGGGGCAAGAACATTTTTCCGCTGCCAAAAAGATCTCCCACCACGTTCATTCCTGTCATTAATGAACCTTCGATCACTTCGATAGGCTGATTCGCTTCCTGTCTGGCTTCTTCGACATCTTCAATTATAAAAGAATCGATTCCTTTTACGAGCGCGTGTGTAATACGTTCCTGCAGCGGATTTTCCCGCCACGCCAGTACTTCGGCCGGAGATTTTTCCTTTCCTTCCACCGTTTCGGCAAAACTCAGCAAACGTTCGGTGGCATCGTCTCTTCTGTCCAGGATTACATCTTCTACTCTTTCCAGAAGTTCGGGTTCGATTTCATCATAAACTTCCAGAAGTGCCGGATTTACAATTCCCATATTCATACCCGCTTTTATGGCGTGATACAGAAAGACGGAGTGCATTGCTTCGCGAACGGGATTATTTCCGCGGAAGGAAAACGAAACATTGCTCACTCCACCGCTCAAACTGCAGCAAGGCAGATGTTGTTTTACCCATTTGGTAGCTTCTATATAATCGATGGCATTGCGGCGATGTTCTTCCATTCCCGTACCTACCGGAAAGATGTTGAGATCCAGAATGATATCTTCCGGCGGAAATTTGACTTTTTCGGTTAAAAGCCTATAGGAACGTTCGGCTATTTCTATGCGCCTTTCATAATTATCTGCCTGACCTTTTTCATCGAAAGCCATCACCACTACCGCGGCTCCATATCGTTTTATTTTCCTGGCGTGATCTATAAATTCTTCTTCCCCTTCTTTTAAACTGATAGAATTCACCACACATTTTCCCTGCACTACCTGTAAGCCGGCTTCAATAATTTCCCATTTGGAACTGTCGATCATGATGGGAACACGGGAAATATCGGGTTCGGCAACAATAAGGTTTAGGAACTTAACCATCGCTTCTTTCCCGTCTATAAGCCCGTCGTCCATATTGATATCGATTATCTGGGCGCCTCCTTCTACCTGTTCCCGGGCAACATCCAGGGCTTCTTCAAATTTTTCGTCTTTAATAAGTCGAAGAAATTTTCGCGAACCCGCAACATTGGTGCGTTCGCCAACATTTATAAAATTGCTTTCGGGAGTTACCACCAAAGGTTCGAGTCCGGAAAGCTTTAAATATGGGCGTTTTTTTGGTTCAGATTCTTCCAATTTATTTTTGAATTTTGTTTTCTCCTCCATTACATCTGGGCAGTTTGTGGGGTAATTTTAAATTGCCGGGGTTTATATTTTTTTGCTACTTCGGCGATCGCCTTTATATGTTGGGGAGTTGTACCGCAGCAGCCTCCCAGAATATTTACCAGTCCTTTTTCGAGATATTCTTCAATTTGCTTTGC
>JBAVQO010000112.1:0-4211 GCA_049694135.1 Gillisia sp.
AAATAGAGCCAATGATAACCTATGGCACCAACCCCGGAATGGGAATGAAAATAGGCGACAATATACCTTCCAGTTCGGCAAAAAGCGATCTGAAAGCCTTAGAATATATGGGTTTTAAACCGGGAGAATCCCTTCTGGGAAAACCGGTAAATTATATTTTTATAGGAAGTTGCACCAATTCCCGAATCGAAGATTTTCGGGAAGCTGCAGCGTACATCGAAGGCAAGAAAAAAGCCGAAAACGTGAACGCACTTATAGTTCCGGGATCGCGCCAGGTGGCAGAACAGATAAAGGCGGAGGGATTACACATTATTTTTGAAAAGGCCGGTTTTACCCTCCGTCAACCCGGATGTTCGGCTTGTTTAGCCATGAACGATGATAAAATTCCGCCGGGGGAATATTGTGTGTCCACCAGTAATCGAAATTTTGAAGGCCGCCAGGGCCAGGGGTCACGCACTCTTCTGGCAAGTCCTTTAACTGCTGCTGCTACTGCCATTGCCGGCAGGATCACCTATTTCAATAAAAACTAACACGATGGAAAAATTTATCAGCATTACAGATACTGCAGTTCCATTGGAAATGGAAAATATAGATACCGACCAGATTATCCCTGCACGTTTTTTAAAAGCAACCGACAAAGCCGGATTCGGTGACAATCTTTTTAGGGACTGGCGATATAATAAAGAGGGAAATTTAAATCCCGATTTCAATTTAAACAACCCGACTTACAGGGGTTCGATCCTGGTGGCAGGAAACAATTTTGGCTGTGGCTCCAGTCGTGAACACGCGGCCTGGGCATTAAAAGCTTACGGATTTAAGGTAGTCATCTCGAGTTACTTCGCCGATATTTTCAAAGGAAATTCTTTAAATAACGGCCTGCTTCCCCTTCAGGTAAGTGCGGAATTTCTGAAACGTCTCTTTTCAGAAATTGAAAAGAATCCCAAAGTTCAACTTACAATCGATCTTGAAAATCAAAAAATCGAAGTGCCTTCTGAAGACATTTCGGAAGGATTCGAAATAGATCCCTACAAAAAGACCTGCCTGATAAATGGCTTCGATGATATTGATTTCCTGATAAGTAAACTGCAGGCCATAAAGAGGTACGAAAAGGAAAATTCCCGTGTAAAGCAAACGGAAACACAGGAATTATAGAAAGATTGCTTTAGAATTATAAAGAAAAAGAGAAATGAAATTAAAAATTGCTGTTTTACCCGGAGACGGGATAGGACCCGAAATCACGCATCAGGCGGTAAAAGTATTACAGGCTGTTGCAGAAAGATTTAATCATACCTTTTATTATACCGAAGCTCCTGTAGGAGCTATCGCCATAGATGTTTTTGAAGATCCGCTGCCGCCGGAAACTGTGGCTATCTGTCATGACGCAGATGCCGTTCTGTTTGGTGCCATTGGCCACCCAAAATACGACAACGATCCCGAGGCCAAAGTGCGTCCGGAGCAGGGGTTGCTGCGGCTTCGAAAAGAATTGGGCCTTTTTGCAAACGTTCGGCCGGTTAGCGCGTATAACAAACTCATTTCCCAATCCCCACTGCGCCCGGAAAGAATATCTGGAGCCGATCTGGTGATTTACAGAGAATTAACCGGAGGAATTTATTTCGGTGAAAAAAGCCTTAGCGAAGACAAAAAAAGCGCAACCGATGTCTGCACGTATTCGGTAGAAGAAATTGAAAGAATCGCGCACCTGGCATTTAAAGCCGCTCAAAAGCGAAATAAGAAACTCACTTTAGTCGATAAAGCCAATGTTTTGGAGACTTCCCGGCTGTGGAGAAAAACAGTAACCGCAATGGCAGAGAAATATCCCGATGTAAAACTGGATTTCCTTTTTGTAGACAATGCCGCAATGCAGCTGATATTAAATCCGAAGCAATTTGATGTAATTCTTACCGAAAACATGTTCGGAGACATTCTAAGCGACGAAGCCAGTGTAATCTCCGGAAGCATTGGTTTACTGGCCTCTGCTTCGATTGGCGAAAAAAACGCTCTTTTTGAACCCATTCACGGCTCCTTTCCGGAAGCTACAGGAAAAGGAATCGCGAATCCTTTGGCGGCTATTCTCTCGGCGGCGATGCTGTTAGATCATTTCGGTTTGACGGAAGAAGCTGAAACCATACGAAAAGCTGTAAATCTGAGTATAAATCTTAATATTTGCACCTCAGACATCAACAAAGACAGTTCCTTTTCAACTGAAAAAGTAGGAGATTTCTTGGAAGGTGTGATCAGTGAAACAGACGGCAACAGAATAAATGACGAAAATCTCAATTTCGGACAGATGACGATTATCTAGCCCTGGCTGATATCGTTTATTTTTCTGAAAGAAGCCTGAATTCCCTTTATCAAAGAGGAACTCAAGCCATTGTGTTCCATTTCGTTTAAGCCCTCTATGGTACAGCCCTTTGGTGTAGTTACTTTATCTATTTCCTGTTCGGGATGACTTTTTGATTCTATCAGTAAACTGGCCGCGCCTAAACACGTCTGCATCGACAGTTCCTGTGCTTCTTTTGCATCGAAACCCAGTTGAACCGCGCCCTGGGTGGTGGCCCGTATCAATCGCATCCAGAAGGCAATTCCGCTGGCACAGATTACAGTCGCCGCCTGCATCTTTTCTTCAGGAATAATGATACTGGTGCCCAGCGCATTAAAAATGACCTGGGCTTTTTCTATTTTTTCCTCTCCTTTTTTATTGCTACACAGGCAGCTCATTGACTTTCCAATAGCAATAGCTGTGTTGGGCATAGCGCGAACCACAGCTTTTTCTCCGATAATCTCTTCTATTTTGAAGATCGAAAACCCGGTAACTGTAGAAATAATCAAATGTTCTGGTGATAAAACCGATTCGGTTTCCTTTAAAACCTCTTCCATTTGATGAGGCTGAACCGAAAAAATAAGAATTTTGGAATTTTTTACTGCTTCCGCGCTATCAGCTGTTACACGAACTTTTTCTAAATTCTTATATTCCTTTAAATCCGCAATTTTCCGCTTAACCAGATACAAAGTTTCCAACTCATTCTGAACTCGCAAACCATTGGCAATAGATTTACCCAGGTTTCCGGCACCGATTATGGCTATTTTCATACAAAGGAAGAATTAAAATGTATATAGAAACCCGATGGCGGCAAAAGCCTACACCAGGAACTGGAATAAATCCGGTTTATCATTCAGATATTGTCCGAAGAAATTGTGAGCTTTCATTCTTTCCACCAATGGCTCAAAATCCTGCGGATCTTTTAATTCTATGCCCACTACGGCCGGACCGTTTTCCCGATGGTGCTTTTTTGAATATTCAAAATGAGTAATATCATCTGTGGGTCCTAAAACCTCAGCTACAAACTTTTTTAAAGCGCCTGCCCGCTGCGGAAAAGGCACGATAAAATAATGTTTTAAACCTGAATATAGCAGCGCCCGTTCCTTTATTTCGGCCGTACGTGTGATATCACTGTTACTGCCACTCAAGATACACACCACGTTTTTTCCTTTTATCTCTTCAGAAAAATTATCCAGCACGCTGATGGACATAGCTCCTGCCGGTTCCACAACGATGGCATCCTGGTTGTAAAGGTCCAGAATGGTCTGGCAGATCTTTCCTTCTGGAACGGTAATCATCTCGTCCAGATTGTTCTGGCAAATACTGAAGTTTCTGTTTCCTACTTTTTGTACGGCCGCTCCATCTACAAATCGCTCAATGTTAGGCAGTTCCACCACTTTACCTTCTTTTAAAGATGAAGTCATGGAAGCAGCTCCTTCCGGTTCCACGCCAATCACTTTGGTATTGGGAGAAAGCGCTTTAAAGACCGTAGAAATTCCTGCCAGCAATCCGCCCCCACCTAAAGGAGCAAAAATATAATCTATAGGTGCCTGGGCCTGTTCCAGTATCTCGAGGGCGATCGTGGCCTGTCCTTCAATCACTTTTTCGTCATCAAAAGGATGAATAAACACAAGATTGTGTTTTTCACTGTATTTGATAGCACTTTTGTAAGAATCGTCGAAAGTATCTCCTTTCAAAATAACCTTTACCCACTCTCCACCAAACATTTGAGTTTGCTCCACTTTCTGCCTGGGCGTGGTATCGGGCATATAGATCACCCCTTTCACCTTGAGTTTGTTACAGGCGAATGCTACTCCCTGGGCATGATTTCCGGCACTTGCACAAATTACTCCTCTTTGGAACTCTTCATCAGAAAGGCTCGAAATTTTGT
>JBAVQO010000113.1:0-10595 GCA_049694135.1 Gillisia sp.
GAACTGGACCTGTATTTTGAGCGGTTTTTGAATGAAAGCAGGAAATCTCCCCCCGATTTTGATATAGATTTTTCCTGGAAACATCGGCAGGATGTGACGGCCTATATCTTTAAAAAGTATAAGAATACAGCTCTTATGGGTACTTACGTTACTTTTAAGCGACGGGCGGTGGTACGGGAACTGGGGAAAGTATTCGGCCTTCCCAAAGAGAATATCGATAAACTCTCGGCCGGTTATTTTCAGTATGATCAGCTGGATCAACTGGAAAAACTGGTGCTAAATTACAGCAGATTGATAGCCGGTTTTCCGAATTACCTGAGTGTTCACTCCGGCGGAATTTTAATTCTGAACGATTCCGTTTTTAATTACAGCGGCACTTTTTTGCCTCCCAAAGGGTTCCAAACCGTGCAGATTGATATGAATATAAGTGAAGAAGTGGGAATTCATAAATTCGATATCCTGGCGCAACGCGGACTCTCAAAAATAACCGATGCTATCGAGATAATCCACCAGAACCAGCCGGATGCAGAGATAGAAGATATAGAAAATGTGGCGGTTTTTAAAAAGGATCCCAACATCAATAATCTCTTAAAGACCGGGGATTGTATGGGCGTTTTTTATATAGAATCGCCAGCTATGCGGGGCTTATTTCAGAAACTCCAGACGCAAACCTATCTGGAACTGGTGGCGGCAAGCTCCATTATCCGCCCCGGAGTTTCCAACGGAGGAATGAAAGAAGAATACATCAAAAGGCATCGCGATCCAAAAAGAAGAAAGCAGGCGCATCCGGTGCTCTATAAAATTCTCTCAGAAACTTATGGTGTGATGGTATACCAGGAAGATGTATTAAAGATCGCCCACTATTTCGCCGGCCTTTCTTTTGAAGAAGCCGATGTGCTACGCCGCGGAATGAGCGGGAAGAAAACTTCTAAAGGCCAGATAGAAAAAATTGAAAAGAAGTTCCGGGAAAACTGCAGAGAGAAAGGATATAAAGAGCAGCTGATAAATGAGGTTTGGGACCAGATTTCTTCTTTTGCCGGGTATGCTTTTCCCAAAGGACATTCGGCCTCTTATGCCGTAGAAAGTTACCAGAGTCTGTATCTAAAATGCTATTTTCCGTTAGAATTTATGGTGGCGGCCCTCAATAACGGCGGCGGATTTTATGATGTGGAAACCTATATTCAGGAGATACGGAAATGTGGCGGCACTGTCCATGCGCCCTGTATCAATAACAGCGATCACCCCACAGTTATTTACGGGAAGGATATTTACCTGGGATTGGGATATATAAAGGAACTGGAAATAAAGGTGATACAGCGTATTCTTGAAAATCGGCAGTTCTTCGGAAAATTTAAATCTCTCGATGATTTTGTGGACCGAGTGGAAATTTCCATTGAACAGCTGGGAATTCTTCTGAAGATCAATGCCTTCAGATTTACAGGCCTGGATAAACATCACCTGTTGTGGAAAGCGCATTTTAAGCTGATTAACAATAAAACCCATGTGAGTCAGGCGCTGTTATTCAGGCCCCGGCACAAGGATTTCAATTTGCCCGAATTCCCTTTTTCGGCCCTGGTAGAAGCCTATGATCAGATGGAACTTTTAGGCTTTCCCTTATGCAGCCATTTCGGTTTATTGAATGAGGAACTTAAACCGGCTTTAAAGGCTGTCGATCTGAAAAATAACATCGGGAAGGACATCTACATCTACGGAAATTTAATTACCGCCAAACGAACTTCTACCGTAAATAATGAATATATGTATTTTGGAACTTTTTTCGATGAAAACAATGACATTTTTGATACGGTTTCTTTTCCCAGAATAGCCGAAAAATATCCTTTCCGCAGCAAGGGAATATTTTTATGTTATGGAAAAGTCGTGGATGAGCTGGGATATATCTCTATAAATCTAAAATGGATTTCCCGCCAAAGAACAGCCGCAGATCCCCGCGCAGCACGTTATTAGTTCTTGATGAAACGCCTTTGAAATAAAGCAAATTAAACCTCCCTATCCCCCTCTTCCTGGGCGCTTGTCTCCTTTTTCTCCCGTTTTGTCATCTGTTTTAAAACCTCCGGATTCTTTGCCATATTTTCCATAAAAGGTTTAAAAAGATCTATCGGAATAGGGAAAAGTGTGGTGGAATTGTTTTCGGCAGCGATTTCAGTTAAAGTTTGCAGATAACGAAGCGTTAAGGCGCTGGGCTGACTTGAAATCACCCGGGCGGCATCGGTTAGTTTTTCTGAAGCCTGAAATTCTCCTTCTGCGGCAATAATTTTCGCCCTTCGATATCTTTCAGCCTCTGCCTGCCTTGCCATGGCACGTTGCATTTCCTGCGGCAGATCTACCTGTTTGATCTCGACATTCGAAACCTTTACACCCCACGGATCGGTATGTGCATCGATTATTTGTTGCAGCTGCAAATTGAGCTTATCTCTTTTGGAAAGAATATCATCCAGTTCCGATTGCCCCAGCACACTTCGAAGCAGGGTTTGCGATAACTGCGAAGTCGCATAAAAATAATCTTCAACTTCAATAGTCGCTTTTTCGGCATTTACCACCCTAAAATATACCACTGCGTTTACTTTTAAGGTAACATTATCGAGTGTAATAACATCCTGAGTGGGTACATCGTGAACAATAGTTCGCAGGGTAACTTTTTTCATTTTATCTATAAAAGGCAGAAGGATAATAAGGCCCGGCCCTTTGCTCCCGCCATCTATAACCCTTCCCAGGCGAAAAATTACCGCACGCTCATATTCTTTCAGAATTCGTATGGAATTGATTAAAAAGAGAACCACGAACAGTAACAGGATGTAAATTGCAATCATTGTTTTTGTTTTTACTTAGTTAATAAATTTACGGATCTAACCGTTAATTTGAAGTGTTGCACCTCCAGAACCTCAACTTCCGAATTGATAGCTATAGGGCCTCCTGCTGCAATGGCATTCCAGAATTCTCCGTTTACCCGCACCCTTCCTTCCGGCGCCAATTCTTCCATCGCGACCCCCCTTAATCCCACCAGAGTTTCAAGCCCTGTTTTTCTCTTGTTGAATTGAGCTTTAACTCCGAAAAAGATAAGCAGAATAAAGAGCGCTGAAGTTATTGCTACAGAAGTTATGAGCACGGTCCACGAAATATACAACACGTTGTTCGAAGAGGTTTCATCGATCAGAAACATGGAGCCGAGGAACAAACAAATAATTCCGCTGATGGATAAAAGGGCATAACTTTGAAATTTTATTTCCAGCACAAAAAGAAGAACTCCCAAAAAAATTAGGGCCAGACCGGTATAATCTATCGGCAGCACCGACATTCCGTAAGCGGCAAGTATCAAACAAAAAACACCGATTACGCCGGGAAGAAATCCGCCGGGATTATTGAATTCAAAAAATAAGCCCAACAAACCCATCAGTAAAAATACGTACATAAGATTCGGATTACTCAGGAAAGTTAAAAACTTCTGCTTTCCTCCCATTTCTATGGTTTCCACTTCAGCAGAGGCGGTCTGAAGAAGTACATTTTTTCCTGAATTCAGATGAACGGTTCTACCATCGACTTTTTTCAGCAACTCGTGAAGACTTCCGGCTTCTACATCAATTATTTCGTTTTTTAATGCCTGGTCTGCCGAAAAAGAGCGACTATTGGTTACCATCTGCAAAACGAGCGTAGTATCTTTTCCGCGGTGTTCGGCAATAGAACGCATAAAAGCAGAGGCATCTTCGGTCATTTTCGCATTCATAATAGAATCGGGAACACTTCCTTCCAAAACGGGATGAGAAGCGCCTATATTCGAGCCCGGGCTCATGGCGGTGATGTTTGCAGCAAGGGCGATAAACGCGCCGGCAGAACCGGCATGCGCACCCGATGGCGAAACAAAGGAAATAACAGGAATAGATGTTTTTAATATTTCGCCCACCATTTTTCGGGTAGGATCCAGCAATCCGCCTGGTGTATTGATCTTTATTACCACACAAGCCGCATTTTCATTTTTCGCTTTTTGAAGTCCTTTAGTGATATAATCTGCCGTAGAATTATAAATAGGGCTGTCCAGGTTTAAAACCACCACCTTTTGAGCCATGGCAAAATGGCTAAGCCCTATGCTTAAAACAAGAAAAATGGTTCTTAAAGAGAAGATTTTCATGATGTTGAGTTTTTCCTGAACTGAAATAAGAAAAAAGCAGACTCCTTCAAATATACCTAAATTTCCGCTTCGATAGACATTCTTGAAATGGAAGAAGTTTTTTAATAACTCTTATCTCCAAAAACTTCAGTTGTAAGAGAGAAAAATTCCAAATTCCTCGCTTTTCAGGCGCCTGCCTTTAAAAAATATGATATTTTTGGGTAGATAAAAAATGTTATGATTTTACACCGAATATTTACAACCAGAAATTTACTGGCAATTTTTGTATTGCTGGTCTTTGCGAAACAATCTCAGGCCCAGGAAAAGACGATCGAAGATTACAGGTCACAGGCTCCTTTTGATATGCCTAAAGTTCAAGAACCCGAGTTCCAGGATAAAATGTTCAATATCCTTGACTATGGGGCGGTAAGCGACGGGCAGACCTTAAATACCACCGCATTTGCAAAAGCGATCGAAGCCTGTTCGGCGGCAGGTGGCGGTAAAGTAGTAGTTCCTCCGGGGTTGTGGCTTACGGGCCCTATCGAGTTAAAAAGCAATATTAATTTGGTAGTGGAACGAGGCGCGTTACTTCAATTTACGCCAGATCATAGCCAATATCCTATGATCAAAGCTTCGGCACACAGTTCAAGTATAGTTACGGCTTCTCCCATATATGGATACGATTTAGAGAATATCGCAATTACTGGAGGAGGAATTATCGATGGTGCGGGTGAAAGCTGGCGCCCGGTGAAAAAGAGTAAAACCACAGAATCTCAATGGAAAGGGCTGGTAAAATCTGGCGGAGTGGTTAGCGATGACGGTAAAATCTGGTGGCCCACCAAACAAGCCATCGAGGGCGAAGCCTATCTTAAAAAATTAAAACATCAGGATAAAAAAGCTACTGCCGAAGATTATCTTCCGGCCCGTGATTATATGCGCCCTTATATGGTACTGCTAAAGAACTGTAAAAAAGTCTTGATTGAAGGGGTAACCATTCGCAACTCTCCCAAATTTGTTTTTTATCCAAACTGGTGTACCGATGTAACGGTTCGGTATGTAAATATCTTCAATGAATGGTGGGCGCAAAACGGCGACGGAATTGATATTAGTGCCTGTAAAAATGTGGTAATTTACAAGTGTAATGTGAGCGTTGGCGACGACGGGATTTGTATGAAATCCAGCGATACCGATGATCAGGAACCGGGAACAGCGAATCTCGAAAATGTGTTAATTGCCGGCTGTAATGTGTATCATGCGCACGGCGGATTTGTGATTGGCAGTAATACCGACGGAAATTTGAGAAACGTTTTTGTTACCGACTGTAATTTCGACGGAAGTGATATTGGAATACGAGTGAAGAGTAACACCGGAAGAGGCGGCCTGGTAAAAGATATTTATATAAAAGACGTTTTTATGAGTGATATCCAGGATGCAGCCATTCTGTTCACCACCTTTTATGAAAACGTTCCTGCCGGAAAGGAAAAAAGTAAAACCCTGCCTAAAATTGAAGGCAAAACTCCCGAGTTTACAAGGTTTCATATCAAGAATGTATTTTGCAGGGGCGCCGCAACCGCCATTTCTATAACCGGTTTACCACAAGTGCCTATTCACGATATAGATTTTGATAACGTAGTAATTTCGGCCGATAAGGGTTATGAGGCGAAAAATACGGAAGACATCAATTTCAAAAATGTGAAGATCATTACCCCAGAGAAAGTTTTTTCCTGGTAACTTTTAGCGACCCGTTCAACCACTATCCAAAAAATGTTGAACCGGTCTTTATACAATTACTGGCCAATATTTCCATTTTTGTACTGTCTCTAACACAATCCGGACTTCTTCAGTTGAAAAAGTGAGTATCAAATCCACAACTTTTTAAGCTTTACCCCACACAATTCTACATCGGTTTAAGGAAATACGCTGATTTTCAGCAGGGTTTCCAGTGGGTACAATAGTTGGTTTATCTAGTTCAAAATCGGCTTACCCGTCTAACCAGGACAACGGAAAGCAGATTTCTAAACCAGAACAAGATTTTTATGACTATACAAGACCTCAAATTAGCCACTTCTTCCGCCGGAATCGGGATGGAAGTAAAAAAAGCCACATCAGAAAAAGCAAAGAGCAAATTAAAAGAATCCCAAACCAATTTTTTACAGCGCAAAAAAAGCAATCTTGATAAACGAGATGTTTTTATCCTGGCCGGAACCTTTATGCTCCTATTCGGTGCGGCCTATCTTGTTTACCTTTTGCAGCCTCAATTTCAGGAGGTGCATTTAAACAGAATGAACACTGTTGGAGGAATGATCCTGCTGATAGTAAGTGCTTTTCTGTTGACCTTCAGAATAAGTTTTTTAGCATTTATCACCCGCTTGTTTTTTCGCTATAAACCTGTGGAATCCGTTTCAGACGAGGAACTGCCAACCTGTACGGTTATTGTACCTGCTTATAATGAAGGAAAACTGGTGTATTCCACACTACAAAGTCTTGTAAACAGTGATTTTCCAGCCGAAAAACTGCAATTACTTGCCATTGATGATGGTAGTAAAGATGATACCTGGGAGTGGATGAAAAAGGCCAAAGAAGAGTTGGGAGACCGGGTTACTATTTTACAGCAACCCAAAAACCAGGGAAAAAGACATGCCCTTTACAGAGGCTTTAATTTGGGAACCGGAGAAGTGTTTGTTACCGTAGACAGTGATTCTATCGTGGAAGAAAATACGCTTCGCAACCTGGTATCGCCGTTTGTAGTCAATGCCGATTGTGGGGCGGTAGCCGGCAATGTGCGGGTTCTAAACAATCAAAAAGCCATTATTCCCCGAATGCTGAATGTGAGTTTCGTGTTCAGTTTTGAATTTATTCGATCTGCACAAAGCGTGCTGGGTTCTGTTCTATGTACTCCCGGAGCCCTGGCCGCCTATCGAAGTAAAGCGGTAATGAATTGCCTGCCCGACTGGATCAACCAGTCTTTTATGGGTCAACCAACAGATATTGGAGAAGATCGCGCGATGACAAATATGATCCTGAAACAGGGATACCACGTATTGTTTCAGCGCAACGCGCACGTGCTTACCAATATCCCTGAGAAATTCAGCAGTTTGCATAAAATGTTCACCCGTTGGGAAAGAAGTAATGTACGTGAAAACCTGATGATGTCGAAATTTGCTTTTACACCTTTTAGAAATGGATCGAAATCAGGAGCAAGATTTTTATTGATAAATCAGTGGATGCGTATGATCACTACTTATCCTTTGTTCCTTATCATGATTATTTTACTGATCTCGCACCCCGTTTTGTTTCTAAGTTCCACTCTTTTGAGTATCCTGATCCTGTCAACTCTTCCGGCTTTATTTTATGCCAAGAAGTATGATCTTTCGGAAGCTTTCTGGGCCTATTCCTATAGTATTTTCTATACTTTCGGTTTGTTCTGGATCACTCCATATGCGATGGCTACTGCCAACAGAAGAGGCTGGTTAACCCGCGGATTATCGGAAAAGAAATAATAAAAAGTAAATCTATCCCCTGATAAATTTTTTATCTAAAAAAGAGTTACCGGAGCAATCTGGTAACTCTTTTTTTATTTATGAAAGGAACCGTAAATTCAGCAATTCTTTAACTTAATAACTCTGCTATTATTTATAATTAATCTAAAATAAATTTTGAATAACTTCAACCAGTAATTCTTCAACACAAAATCTTTATGAAACTAAAGAAAAACCTGACCGTACTTTTTTCTACTGCCGGAATTTTACTGATGGCGCTGGGACTATATGCTTTTAAAGCTAATCACAACATCGACAAAGGATATGTAGTACCACAATCCCGCTGGAAAAATCTGAAGGTTCTCCCCCAGGACATAACCAAGGACAGCCTGATGCATCTGATGAAAAATTATGAAACCTCTCTTAGCGTGGAATGTAATTACTGCCATAGTCCGAAAGAAGAAGATCCAACGAAACTGAATTTTGCCAGTGACGCTAAACTCGAAAAGGTAATTGCCCGCGGAATGATTAAAATGACCAATGAGGTCAATGAGAATTATTTTAGGCCCTACTTCCCCGATCCAAAACCACAACAGGTGCAGGTAGTAAACTGCGTGCTGTGTCATCGCGGAGCAGCTAATCCTGAAAAATACCTGTCACAAATGGGAAAAATGTATAAGACCTACGACCCGAACAGAGATAACAGGAAAGAGAAAGAGCAGGAAAAAGAGAGAAAGAAGAACAAGTAAAAGTACAGACACACTTTTCTGGGTTTTTATACAAAAATTCAATCTAACAGTCAATTAAAATGGTCAAGCTAAGAAACCTGTCGCTGTTGTTATTATTGTTTTTCGGTCTGTCTGCCGGAACGAAACCCCGGTTGCCGAAAGATATCAATCTGGAAGAGCTCACCATTGCTAAAATCCATCAGGCTTATAAAGACGGGACCTATAACAGCCAGGAATTGGTGGCCGCCTATATTGAAGCCATCAAGGAGAAAAACAAGGCGATAAATGCCATTACAGTTATAAATCCACAGGCGTTATCGATCGCTAAAGCTCAGGATGAAGAATACAGCAAGACTAAGAAATTACGTCCGCTTCAGGGAATTCCTATCATTGTAAAAGACAATATAAATGTAAAAGGCCTTCCCACCACTGCCGGATCGCTGGCGCTTCAGGATTTTATTCCAAAGGAAAATGCATTTGTTATCAATAAATTGGTTGATGCCGGCGCTATTATTATTGCGAAATCCAACATGGCGGAATGGGCATTTTCGGCCATGCATACCGAGAGTTCTACTGCGGGCACTACTCATAATCCTTATAATCTTGATTACGTGCCGGCCGGTTCCAGCGGGGGAACAGCCGCGGCGGTAGCATCGAATCTCGCTCTTGGAGGTTTAGGCACAGATACGGGAAATTCTATTCGCGGTCCATCTTCTCATTGTGATCTGGTAGGTTTTAGAACCACTTTGGGATTAATTAGCCGGGAAGGAATTGTGCCGCTATATTTAAGAAATGATGTAGTAGGACCTATGTGCCGCTCGGTTGAAGATGCTACTAAACTTATGCAGGTGATGGTGGGAATAGATCCCAGGGATTCCATCACGGAACATTCCCAGGGGAAAACACCTGAAAATTATACTCAGTTTTTGGACAAAAATGGTCTGAAAGGAGCAAGAATAGGAGTATTAAGAGAATTAATGGACGACGGGACAGATCCGGACGTAAAAGAATTATTCGAAAAAGCCGTTTCAGATTTAGATTCTTTGGGAGCTACCGTGGTAGATCCTGTAGTTATCCCCCATTTTTCTGAATTGCGGAAAAATCAGTGGTGTGCTACCTTTAGGAATGATGTGGAAGATTTTTTAGCGACCTACGTAAAAAGAGATACGATGCAAACCCTGGAAGACATTATAAGAGTAGGAACAAAATCTGATTATGCACGAAAAAATTTAGCGGAAGAAGCCAAATTCAGTGGCCGATATGGAGCTCCGGAAATTCCCTGTAGCGATGCTTACCACGACCAAAAACGCCTTGCTTTTAGAGAAGCGATAGAAAAGGTGATGGATTCTTTACACCTGGATGCCATTGTTTATCCTACCTGGAATAATAAACCGGCTGAAATCGCTCATTTTGAGAGAGATTATAAAGGCGATAACAACCAGATTATCGCGCCCCACACGGGGCAGCCTGCTTTTACGGTGCCTATGGGCTTTAGCCCCGGGAATTTACCAGCCGGGATTCAGTTTCTGGGGCGTATGTACTCGGAACCAACTTTGATTAAACTCGCTTACGGCTATGAACAGGGAACAAATCACCGTAAGTCGCCTGAAGTTCCTAAAGTTTCTAAATAAATATCGAAAGACTTTCTGCTGAAATTTTTTTTAAAAGAACCGGTAAAATGAAAAAAATAATATTTTTCTTATCTATGATTTCTGTATTGCAGATTTCGGCACAAAACAAAGATGAAACGGCTATCAAGCAGGTACTGGAAAAGGAATCGGCGACCTGGCGCGAGGGAGATGTGGAAGCACATGCCGAATGCTGGGAAATTAAACCCTACAGCAGAATTCTAATCTCCACCGGCGATGGAAAGCTAATAGATCTACCGCCGGAATATATGATCAACCCGCCTGAAGATATGATGGGAGGTGGTGGCACTTCAGAAAATTCAAATTACAGGATGAATATAAGCGGTAATAACGCGTGGGTAAGCCACGATGAAGTTTCTATTTCAAAAAATGGTGAAAAAAGTTATAGTTCCGAGTTCAGAATTCTGGAAAAAATTGAAGGTAAATGGAAACTGGTAGGACAGTCTATTCACATAAGACCAAATAATTAGGTGGGAATTCCAAACGTTTAGGAGACAGGAAATCCTATTGTGAAAATCGTTTTTTTCTTCAAGCTGAACTTGTTTCATCTTCTATCTGCGCTTTAAGATCCTGAAACGAGTTCAGGATGACGTTTTCTTTACTTTTTGGGCAGTTATAA
>JBAVQO010000114.1:0-3453 GCA_049694135.1 Gillisia sp.
GTCATCAAAAGCATCTAAAATCACATAAGAACTGTCACTTTTAGGATAGGTAATCCTAAAAATCGCTGCTCTTTCAGTGGGAGAAATTTCGGTAGTGACATCATAATCGGCTAAATAAACACTGTAATAATAAGGTTTTACAACTTCTGCCTTATGAGAAAACCAGCTTTCGCGATCTTTTTCGGTAAATTTTAGTTTTCCTGTAACTGGCATTATAGAAAATTCTCCATAATCGTTCATCCACGGCGAAGGCTGATGAGTTTGTTTGAATCCGCGTATTTTATGAGCATCGTAAGTGTAGGCCCAGCCGTCTCCGTTTTTGCCTGTTTGCGGGGTCCAGAAATTCATTCCCCAGGGCATCGCGATCGCCGGATAGGTATTTCCATTGGAAAGGGTATAATTAGAATCGGTTCCCATTAAAGGGTTTACCCAATCCACAGGCTCTGTACTGGGATTTATGATGTTTTCCTGAGCCCGGGATAAATTGGTAAAAAATAGAAACGCTACCAGAGGGAATAAGTAAATACGTTGCATGAAAAAAGTTCAGAAAGTTGAAAAATATCAGTAAACACTGCTATTTTCAAATGTACTAAAAATGTTCTTTTGAAGATAAAAAATTACTTTTTGCCAATTATCGACAGGATACCTCGTAAAGGAATCAGAATCCATTCGGGACGATTATTCAACTCATAGTTGAGTTCATAAACGGCTTTTTCAAGCATAAATATTTCCATCAATAATTTGAAATCCTCTTTTTCCTCAGGAATTATTTCGCTTCCATCGGCTTTGTCGGTATAGGTTTGAAGAAATAAATGGGTGACGTGATAAAACCAGGCTTCAGCCCAGGCTTCAATATTCCCCTCTTTCCTGTGCCGGTCGTATTCCGGTTCCATGATGCTGCTATAGGCAACATAGTGAAAGGAACGAACCATACTCGCCACATCACGAAGAGCCGATCGCTTAAGGCGACGTTCACTAAAAGGGCGTGCTCTTTCTCCTTCAAAATCTATAATCACAAAATCTTTCCCGGTCCATAGCACTTCATTCAAATGATAATTTCCATGGGTGCGGATCTTTTTCAGCGGAATAGTATGGTGATAAACTCTTTTAAAGAATTTCAAGATGTCTTTTTTCCTTGAAATCACTTCTTCAGCTTCTTCACGAACATTTTCCGGCAGTGTATCCAGCTGTGATTGTAAATTTTGAAGCGTATTTCGGGTAAGAGACTGAAGCGAAGAAAATAAAGAGCGCTGATAATGCAGTGAAAAATTTTCATCTTCAAAGTCGGGTTCCTGCGGATTGGAACTAAGAGCCAGGTGCATTTCTGCTGTTCGTTCGCCTAAAAGGGAAATTCGTTCCGGAAAAATTACCCCCATGAATTCCTTTATGGCATCCGGAATTTTTTCATATTTCACCGGAACAGCAAGTTCTTCAGACCGTTTGGGAAGTTTTTTCTCTTTTGATCGGGTTAAAACATTTTCAAAATACCGGTCGAGAGAATCCTTAGCATATTGCCAGGCATTTTCCTGATGCGGAATTAATTTCTGCATCATTCCCAGAGTAATTTTTCGGTTGCCATGCTGGTATTCCATTCCTCCCAGAAATTCGGGAGTATTTCTAAAATTAGTTTTTTGAGTAAAATACCGGCACATTTCCATGTCCGGATTTATAGTGGTGTCCAGCCGTCTGTAAAGCTTTAAAAAATAGGTGTCGTTATAATTTATGAGAGTATTACTGTGATCCTGGGTTACCAATTTGGAATCGATTTCCTTCAAATTCTTTATCTTTTTTGAAGTGGCTTTATAGGAAAAAAGAGTTCCGTTTCCGCTGTTAATTTTTTTGTTCTTCCTGATGTTTTTGAAAAGTACTTCAGCAAATTCCGGATGATATACGGCATCAAACAAAATTCCGCTGTCGCCTTTTATCTCCAGATAGGCCAGCATTCCTTTCTTCGGAATATTTTTTAGTGCTTCCTCTTTAGTTTCAGAAATAAACGCCAGCGGGATTTGGTAAACTTCCGGCAGCACGTCATTATAAATTACCCCCACTGTTATAAGGCTGCATTGTATCTCCTGAGTAGGAATATTTATTTCACCTAAAATATTTACCTCTTGAATTATTTCTAATTTTCCTTCGAACCAGCTGCTGGCCTCAAGATAAGGCTGTAAGATTTTAGTTTCTAATTTCTTCTGATTTCTTGCCTCAAAAAGGGCTTTCCAGTCTTTAATTTTTAAAGATGGAGCAGGATTTTCGTCGTGCCGGTGATCTTCTTCCTTTTCCAGTAAAAACCAGTAATACCCATGGGGCGACATCGTAAATAAATAGGGGTTTTCCCCTATTTTGGGAAACTTATTATGGCTGAACACTTCCACGGGAGTATAACCGGTATAGTCTCTTAAATCGATTTCTGCAGCTTGCGAAAAACGTGATAAATTTCCCAGAACCAGGATTTCTTCATCTTCATATTTGCGGGTATAGGCAATGATTTTAGAATTTTTTGGAGAAAGAAATTCAATATCTCCACGGCCAAAGGCTTTGTATTTTTTACGCATTGCAATGGCCCTTTTCATAAACCACAAAAGCGAGCTGGAATTCATTTGCTGGGCTTCCACATTTATCGCTTCATATTTATATTCCGGATCAATGATCACCGGCAAATAGAGCTTATGCGGGTTGGCTGTTGAAAAACCTGCATTCCTGTCTGCCGTCCACTGCATAGGTGTACGAACGCCATCGCGATCTCCAAGGTAAAAGTTATCGCCCATGCCAATTTCGTCGCCATAATAAATCACGGGCGTTCCCGGTAAAGAAAATAGCAACACGTTCATTAATTCAATCTTGCTACGACTATTTTCAAGCAAAGGCGCCAACCGGTGTCGAATCCCGACGTTGATTTTTGCCTGTGGATCTTTCGTGTAAACTTTGTACATATAATCCCTTTCCTCGTCGGTAACCATTTCTAAGGTCAGTTCGTCATGATTTCGGAGAAAGATAGCCCACTGACAGGAATCGGGAATATCTGGCGTCTGGTCTATAATGTCGATAATAGGGTAGCGGTCCTCCATTTTTACCGCCATAAACATACGCGGCATGATGGGGAAATGATAGTTCATATGGCATTCATCTCCTTCGCCAAAGTAGGCTGCAGAATCTTCAGGCCACATGTTCGCTTCTGCCAGCAACAATTTATTGTCGTAATTTTTATCGATATGGGCCCGGAGCTTTTTTAAAAAATCGTGAGTTGGGTCAAGATTTTCACAGTTGGTGCCTTCCCTTTCAAATAAGTAGGGCACGGCATCCAGCCGAAAACCATCTACTCCCATTTTGCACCAGTAATCGAGAATGTTCAGCACTTCTTTTTGAACTTGTGGATTGTCGAAATTCAGGTCGGGCTGATGCGAAAAAAACCGGTGCCAGAAATAGGATTTTGCTACCGGGTCCCAGGTCCAGTTG
>JBAVQO010000115.1:0-6977 GCA_049694135.1 Gillisia sp.
CAGCTTACAGCTTACAGCTTACAGCTTACAGCTTACAGCTTACAGCTTACAGCTTACAGCTTACAGCTTAGAACTAGTATCTATAATATTCAGGCTTAAAAGGGCCTTCTACCGGCACGTCTATATAATCTGCCTGTTCTTGTGAAAGCTCGGTAAGCTCTACACCAATTTTTTCCAAATGAAGTTTGGCAACTTTTTCATCTAAATGTTTAGGCAGCATATACACTTCATTTTTATACTTATCGCTGTGCTTCCAAAGTTCTATCTGGGCGAGCGTTTGGTTTGTAAAGGAATTACTCATAACAAAACTTGGATGGCCTGTCGCGCAGCCAAGGTTTACCAAACGGCCTTCAGCAAGCAGGATAATGTCTTTCCCGTTAACTGTATATTTATCTACCTGAGGTTTAATTTCAACTTTGGTATCTCCAAAGTTTTTGTTTAGCCACGCAACAGCAATTTCATTATCAAAATGGCCGATGTTACAAACGATAGTTTTGTCCTTCATCGCTTCAAAATGTTCACCTCTTACAATATCTTTATTTCCGGTAGTGGTAATAACGATATCTGCTTTTGGAAGTACAGTTTCCAGTTTTTTAACTTCGAAACCGTCCATCGCAGCCTGTAGGGCACAAATAGGATCTATTTCGGTAACCGTTACGATTGATCCGGCACCTTTAAAAGACTGTGCGGTACCTTTACCAACATCTCCATAACCACAAACCACCACTCTTTTACCGGCCAGCATTACATCGGTTGCCCGACGAATGGCGTCTACTGCGCTTTCGCGACATCCGTATTTATTGTCGAACTTCGATTTTGTAACCGAATCGTTCACATTAATAGCAGGCATGGGAAGAGTGCCTTTTTTCATTCTTTCATAAAGCCTGTGCACTCCAGTGGTAGTCTCTTCAGAAAGGCCTTTTACACCTTCTGCCAACTCCGGATATTTGTCTAACACCATATTAGTAAGATCGCCACCATCATCCAGGATCATATTCAAAGGCTTGCGATCTTCTCCAAAAAATAAGGTTTGCTCGATACACCAGTTAAATTCCTCTTCTGTCATTCCCTTCCACGCGTAAACGGGAATGCCTGCAGCAGCAATTGCGGCAGCAGCCTGATCCTGAGTAGAGAAAATATTACAGGAACTCCAGGTAACTTCAGCTCCAAGAGAAACCAGGGTTTCTATTAAAACCGCAGTTTGAATAGTCATATGTAAACAACCGGCAATACGTGCACCTTTCAGTGGTTGTTCGTTTTTAAATTCTTCACGCAAAGACATTAACCCGGGCATTTCGGCCTCGGCAAGTTCAATTTCTTTTCTTCCCCAGTCGGCAAGGGAAATATCTTTTACTTTATAAGCCGTATAAGGCACCGTTTTAGTAGACATATTATTATATTTGGTTTATAGCAATTTTGTTGCAAAATTAAACAATATCTAACAGAAATTTATGCCACTTTACAAAACAATAACAGTTAACCAATATACAAAACTCTATATTTGGAAGGTTACCGAAGATTATGAATGGCTGGCTAAAGATATTATTTTAACTCCTCATTGTCAACAGCGACTGGATAGTATGAAATCGCACATCCATAAACGCGGATTTATGAGCATTCGGCATCTCCTGGCGGAAGCCGGATATACAGATCAGGATTTGTATTATGATGAATTGGGGAAACCGCATTTAAAAGATGATAAGTATATTTCTATCACCCATTCTTTTGAATTTACGGGAATTATTGTAAGCACGCATAAAGTGGGAATCGATATTGAACGGCAACGGGAAAAAATCCTGAAAATCGCCCAAAAATTCACCCCTTTAAAGGAATATCATACCGTGGCAAATGAAGATGCCCTGATTCGTAAACTCACTATTGTTTGGGGAGGCAAAGAATCTATCTACAAATTATACGCAGAACCCGGGCTTGGTTTTCTTCAGCACATCAACATTACAGATTTCAATTTTGAAGACAAAGAAACCACCGGGAAAGTCAATTTCAACAATAAAATTTCCTGGTATGACCTTGCATTTTTGGAGTTTGAAAACTATACCTGCGTGTACGCCCTGGAATCTAAAAATGGGAAATCTGCCTGATTTATGTTAACAGCTTCAGTTTATAAGAATATTCTATCAGGAAAAAATCTGAATTCCAAGCAGCTGAGTATTTTGGTGGATCCGGACAAGTTCGACGTAAATTCTGCTTCGCAATTTCTGAAATCACTTCCGCAGGAAACCACCCATCTTTTTGTAGGCGGAAGTTCTGTTGAAGCCGATAAAACGGCCAGCGCCGTAAGATCTTTAAAGATGTTTACTACGCTGCCGGTACTTCTTTTTCCAGGGGATTATACACAAATCACCGAAGAAGCAGATGCTGTTCTTTACCTGAGTTTATTGTCTGGTCGAAATCCTGAATATCTTATAGAACAGCACGTGAAATCTGTAAAACATCTACGGAACTCTAAGCTGGAGATAATTCCTACGGGTTACATTCTTATAGATGGAGGCACAGAAAGTGCGGTACAGCGAATTAGTAATACCCCTCCTATTCCGCAGCAAGAAATTGAAAAAATTGTTGATACCGCTCTGGCAGGACAGTTTTCAGGTAAAAAGTTGATATATCTCGAAGCAGGAAGCGGTGCAGTAAACCCTGTTTCTGAAGAAATTATTTTAGCGGTAAAACAAGCCATACAAATTCCGCTTATCGTGGGCGGGGGAATTAAAAATTCAAGGCAAGTCAATAAAGCCTACAATGCCGGAGCCGATATGCTGGTGATAGGAACGGCCTTCGAAACCTCCTCTTTTCTCTAGATGCTGTTTCTTTTTTTGAAGAAGATATCCCGCGCCGATGGTTAATAACTACTTGATAAATCTCTTTTAATTCTTTGCCAAACAGCATTCTAAAACAACAGATATTGGTAAATTGTTCCTAAATATCAGCCGCTTAAGGCGGAATAAAAATTTAAGATTTGGGGCATTTTAAATTTGCAGGTTATCGGTTTGCTGCTGTACTCTTTTTTTTGGGTGCGACGGCCATATCGTTTTCTCAAACCACGCGTTCGTGGAAAAAAATTTCCGGGTTGGGAGAAAATTTTCAGGAGAACTATAAGATTTCTCAGGATACCTTGGGAAATATCTGGATAGCGGAAAATCTTCAGGTTGTAAAATACAATTCTGCGACACAAGAATCTTTCACCACTTTAAAAGGGTTGCCCTCCCAGGCAACAACCATAACCGGTTTATTTATTGATTCTGTGGGTTCTATCTGGTTGGGAACAAATTTAGGATTGTGCAGATATAACTTTTCTGAAGATGATTTCGAAGTTGTTAATGGAAAAGTGGGTAAAGTTTCAGCAATAACTGAAGATAAAACAGGAAATCTCTGGATCGCGGGAAATTCGGTCATTTGGAAGCTGAAGACTTCTGTCGTTAACAGTAAATTTGAAGCAGAGAGAATTGCGGCGCAAAATCACATCGTCAATTGTCTTGAAACGGTTCAGGATTTTTTACTAATTGGCACCGAAAATGGAATTTTTAAGGCTGTACCCGGAAGTGGTACATTGCAGAAAATGCCTCTGGTTTCTTACAAAGATTTCAACATAAAAAACATCCTGTTTACCGAAAACAATTACTTGATTGCAACTGCCGAAAACGGCCTTTTTAAGGCGTCTTCAGATTTTACCTCAGTGGAAAAGTTTCCTGGAATTCTCGCAGATCTTCGTGTTTCCGATATGGTCTTATCGGCGGATCATCAAGTTTATATCGCAACCAAAGGCCAGGGTATAATACATTTGGATCAAGATTTGGAACCGCTTGACAATCTCAGGAAAGGAGGGAATATCTACGATCTGTATAAAGGGAAAAATAATACTTTATGGGTAGCCGCAAAATCGGGAGTGGAAATCACCGAACTCAATGCTCAAAATTTCCAATTCCTGACTCACAATCCCGCGAAATATTCAAGTTTAGGCAATAATGATGTTACGGCAATCGCTAAAGATGATGATGGAAAGATATGGTTCGGCACCAAAAAAGGGCTTAGCATCTGGAATAGGCAGAACAATACCTGGCAACATATCCAAAGTCTTTCTTACAGGCACGAAAGCACTACGCCAGACGAAATAAAAGCGTTGGTTCCCGCCGGTTCCCATATGTGGGTGGCCACCTACAACGATGGCGTTTATAAGATAAATATAAACACCTTTCTCAGGGCTCAATATGCCCCAGACATCAATCCTAAAATTTCTTCTTTTAAGACTACTTCTCTGCTTATAGATGCTCACAAAAATATTTGGATTGGTGGAGATGGAGGAGGTCTTACTAAAATAACACCAGATGATAAGTCGGAAATTCTTCCGCTTAAAAACGTAAAGAACCTGGCAGAGATGCCTGACGGGAAAATAATAGCTACTTCAGAAGGAAAAGTTTACCAGATTAATACTAGTACTTCTTCTATTAGGGAAATACCTGAACTTTCGGCTACTAAGTTTAACTATTCGAAAATAAATTCGGTCGTGGCCAGAAACAATCATCTGGTGTTCGCTACCAACCATGGCGTTATAATGTATAATCCTGCCGATAAGTCGGCAAAGGCTTTAAATGAAAAATCGGGATTACCTTCCAACAATGTAAAATCTGTGTTTGCAGATTCGCAAAAAGAATGGTGGGCAATTACTTTGGGAGGTATTACAAATATTCAAATCCACGGAAGAGATACCATTCTTAAGAGTTTTGGAACTGCTGAAGGATTAAAAACCCTCGACTTTAATCCTAATGCCTTTGCAAAAATGGGCAATGGAGAAATTGCCATCGGAACAAATTCGGGAGTGCAATTGATTCGGCCGGAGATACTTAGATCGCAAATTTCTGAACCGCCACATCTTGTTTTAACCAAGTTGAAATCGGGAAATAAAATTCTCACCGATCATACATTGAATTGGGTAAAATCGATAGATTTGGAAGAAAATCAGAATACTTTCGATATAAATTTTCTGGCTATTGCTCCTTCAGCTCCTGAAGAGGTGGAATACAGCTGGAAACTGGACGGTCTGGAGGAAAGCTGGTCGGCACCTGTTAGAAAAAACCGCATTCAATATGCCGGATTATCACCCGGAAATTATACATTTATGATAAGAACAAGGATAAAAAACAGCAATTGGAGTGCGGTTAAGAAACTTTCGCTGGTGGTAGCTTCTCCCTGGTATACTGCAGATTGGATCTATGTGGCAGCCGCCCTGGCAGTGCTTGTTCTAATTTTTCTTGTTGTAATGGCTCTGCGCATATTTAGAAAAAACAAATCGACACCTCAGCAAACCGACATCCCAGATGCTTTTGCCTATGAAATTAAAGCCCCTTTAGCAATTTTGCTGGCTTCCCTGAACAAGCAGATCCTTCAGGAGAATTCTTCCAATACAGAAAAATTAAAAAACACGCTCTTGAGATTCAATGCCTTGTTTGAACCGATATTGAATTTAAATGATTCAGAAGAAAAACGTTTCTCCGGAATCCAACTTTCCAGGATCGATCTTCAGACGTTTATTTCTGAACTTATCGGTGATTTTCAGACGTTGTTACAGGATAAGAAATTAGAAATCATTGCTAATAATCAGTGGGAAAAAGAGGCTTTTAATTACAATTTGGACAGGTTGAATCGGATTCTCATTAATTTAATTTCCTATGCTATAAAGTATTGCGATCAGGAAGGGAAAATCATCATCAATTTATTCGAAACCAACAAAGGGGATTTAAAGATCCAAATTTCAGACAATGGTAAAGGCATCCCGTGGGAACAACAGAAGATCATCAAACAATATTTCAAAAAAGGAAAACTCTCTGCAGATCTTCAGAAAAAGGATATTGTTACCCTGCTCCTGGTAAGGGATATGGTAAAACGTGGCGGAGGAAGTATTCTTTTTGAAAGCGTTCTAAATGAAGGAACCACTTTTAGCCTCATTTTAAAAAACAGAAGCAAAGAGTTTGTTCTGCCAACCAGTTCCGAAAAAAGCACGGAGCAGATTCCGGCTGTTGCCAAACCTGTTGAGGTGAAGGAATTTGCGGATAGCAAGGTTCTAATTGTTGAGGATAACAAAGAGATTCGGCGCGTTTTAACGCAAAATATCGCAAGGAAATGCCAGGTCCTTGAAGCTGCAGATGTAGAAGAAGCTCTAAAAATGGCTGCTGCCGTACTTCCGGATATCGTAATTACGGAAAAAGATTTGCCTGACGCAAGTGGATTTGACCTTTGTGAACGCATGAAAGAAGATGTTAGTTTGAATCATATTGGTGTTTTTATGATCGTTCCTTCAGAAGAGGAGGTAAATTATGTAGATAAAAAGGAAAAGGGCATTCTGGACTTTATAGAAAAACCCATTAATGTAAACTCTATTTTGCTGAAGATCAGCAACACGCTAAACCAACAGAAGGAATTGAGAAGCCGGTATGTTAGCAGCAGTAATGTGGATGAAGAAGTGGTTTTCAGAAATGAAAACGATGAACGTTTTGTTGGCGAGTTAAAAAAAATAGTGTTTCAGCATCTGCATGAAACAGAATTCGGGGTTCATGAACTCAGCGCTGCCATAGGAATGAGTAGTAACGCGTTGTACATGAAGCTCAAAAATCTTATCGATCTTGCTCCGCAGGATTTTATAGTCCATACCAAACTCAGTTATGCCCGAAAACTGCTGGTAAAAGGCGAAGTGAACATAAAAGAAGTCGCCGTTCGCTCCGGATTTATAAATGCCGAAACTTTTTTGGCAGAATTCAAAAAATTCTACGGGTATTCTCCCGGTGGAATTCTTGAAGATACTCTCTAGTGCTCCTAAAAATGTGGTAAGGCACAGGCCTATAAAAAACCTGATTTTACCGGAGTCGCTGAAATTTTATTTATAATTTTGAGAGGAAAAAATATTAAAGATGAAAATTTCAGTAGAACTTACCCTTACGCCTATTCATGATGACTACGAACCTGCTATTATT
>JBAVQO010000116.1:0-3665 GCA_049694135.1 Gillisia sp.
GTGTTGAAGATGAACCACTTTTTAAGGGGCTTCAAAAAGAACAATACGTAGGCCGTTACCATTCGTGGGTGGTTAAAAATCCGTTACCCGATTGTCTTGAAGCCACTTCTTTTGATGAAAATGGTCAAATCATGTCTTTGAGGCATCGAACGTATGATGTTAGAGGGGTTCAGTTTCACCCGGAATCGGTTTTAACTCCCGAAGGAAAAAAAATGATAAAAAACTGGGTAAACGGTACAGACTTAGGAAATTCAGCCGCGGTTGGATCCACAAAAAATCAAGAAACAATATAACAATCTGCATCAGCAGTGAATTTCGAACTGCTGAATATTTAGAATGAATTAAATGAAAGAATTATTAAACAGATTAATTAACCACGAAACCATTTCCAAAGAAGAAGCCAGAGAAGCCCTGGTAAAAATTTCACACGGGGAATATAACCAGAATCAGATTGCGGCTTTTTTAACGGTTTATATGATGCGCAGCATAACCATAGAAGAACTAGAGGGCTTTAGAGATGCGCTTTTAGATCTTTGCCTGGCCGTGGATTTAAAACAATTTAATCCTATCGACCTCTGCGGAACCGGTGGAGATGGTAAAGACACCTTCAATATTTCTACCGCGGCTTCCTTTGTGACCGCCGGCTCCGGTATAAAAGTGGCAAAACATGGAAATTACGGAGTATCTTCGGTGAGCGGAAGTTCGAATGTTATGGAGTTCCTGGGAATTAAATTCAGCAATGATCGTGATTTTCTGAAAAAATGTATAGATGAAGCGGGAATTTGTGTTTTGCACGCCCCGCTCTTTCACCCGGCAATGAAGAATGTAGCACCCATTCGCAAATCCCTGGCGGTAAAAACCTTTTTTAATATGCTGGGGCCTATGGTAAATCCGGCATTTCCTCAAAATCAGCTGGTAGGGGTTTTTAGCCTCGAACTGGCCAGAATGTATGGCTACCTCTATCAAAACACCAACAAAAATTTTACCATTCTTCACGCCCTCGACGGTTACGACGAAATATCCTTAACCGGATCCACTAAAACTATATCAAATACCTCGGAAGGAATGCTGGAACCAGAAGATTTTGGCGTTCGTAAATTAAAACAGGAAGAGATTTCAGGAGGAAATTCTGTAGAAAGTGCTGCTGAAATTTTCAGTAATATTCTACAGGGAAATGGCAGCGAAGCACAGAATAATGTAGTTTGTGCCAATGCCGGAATGGCTATTGCAACTTCCTTACAATGCAGCCCTAAAGAAGGATTCGAAAAAGCCAAAGAAAGTCTGTTATCGGGAAAAGGATTACAGGCACTGAAAAAACTTCAGCAACTTAGCAGAAACTAAAAATGACGATTTTAGACAAAATAATTGCCGATAAATACAAAGAGGTTGAACTTAAAAAAGGGTTGATTTCAGCTTCAGCACTGGAGAAGTATCCTCTTTTTGACCGAGCTACTTTCTCCCTGGCAGATTCTATCAGGTCCGGTTCCACCGGGATTATTGCTGAACATAAACGCAGATCACCATCAAGAGACATCATAAATCATTCGCTGAATGTGCAGGAGGTTGGAAAAGGATACGAAGCAGCTGGAGTTAGCGGAATATCTGTGTTAACCGATGGAAAATATTTTGGAGGTTCGCTGGACGATCTTTTACTGGCAAGGGCATCGGTAAAACTTCCTTTACTTCGAAAGGAGTTCATTATAGATGAATATCAGATTTTTGAAGCCAAAGCTTACGGAGCCGATGCGATTTTACTGATTGCTTCGGTACTGGAAAAAGAAGAATTAGAAAGTTTTTCTAAACTGGCAAAAAGTTTAAATCTGGATGTTCTTCTGGAAATTCATAATGAAGAAGAACTGCAAAAATCATTGTCAGCGAATGCTGATATGATTGGAGTAAACAACCGGGATCTTAAGACTTTTAAGGTAAGCACGGAAATCAGTAAGAAATTATCTAAAAAAATTCCAGAGGATTTTGTGAAGATTTCTGAAAGCGGGATAAGTTCTATCGAAGCAATCAAGGATCTGAAAAACTATGGTTTTAAAGGGTTTTTAATAGGAGAAAACTTTATGAAGACCAATGACCCCGGGGATAGCGCCAAACATTTTATTGCGGAATTGAATTAATAATATTTTGAATTGAACTCTCTCATAAAAAAGAAAATGTCATCCTGAATTATTTCAGGATCTTAAAAACAGAAAATCAGAATTAGAAGCTGAAACAAGTTCAGCTTGACGTTCATTCCTGTTTTGAGCCAGCTGAGATGACTCTATTCAACAATAGAAAGGCTAAAATGAAAAAATTAAAACTCAAAATATGCGGAATGGGATCTTCAGAAAATATTCTGGAAATGTCACGGCTGGAGCCCGATTATTTAGGTTTTATATTTTTTGAAAAATCTCCCCGAAATTTTTCGGGCGAAATTCCGGAACTCCCTGAAAATATTCACAAAACAGGAGTTTTTGTAAATGCTTCGAAAGATTTTATTATGGGAAAAGTAAAACAATATCATTTTAAAGCCATCCAGTTGCATGGCGATGAATCTGTTGAATTTTGCACCGAATTAAAGAAGAAAAGTGCTTCAGACTCTGAAAATATCACTTTGATAAAAGTGTTTTCGGTAAAAGAAAATTTCGATTTCGATACCTTAAAACCCTATGAAGAAATCGTTGATTTCTTTCTCTTTGATACCGGCGGAAAAAATCGTGGAGGAAACGGCGTTACTTTTAATTGGGAACTCTTATATAACTATCCCTTAGAAACCCCTTTTATTTTGAGTGGTGGAATCGGTTTGGAAGAAGCCGTAAAAATTAAAGAACTTCAACAGGTTTTCGCTAAAAAAAATAAAGAACATGTATTCTATGGAATAGATGTTAACAGCCGGTTCGAAGATGCTCCGGGAATAAAAAACTTCAGTAAACTTAAGGAATTTAAAGACATTTTACAATGACATATCAGGTTGATGAAAAAGGATATTACGGGGATTTCGGCGGTGCCTATATCCCGGAAATGCTCTACCCCAACGTAGAGGAACTGCGCAGCCAGTATTTAACTATTATGAAGGAGGACTCTTTTCAGAAAGAATTTCGCCAGCTGCTTAAGGATTATGTGGGACGCCCTACCCCGCTTTATTTCGCAGAAAGATTCAGCAAAAAATACGGCGCTAAAATTTACCTGAAGAGAGAAGATCTGTGCCATACTGGTGCTCATAAAATTAATAACACCATAGGGCAAATTCTTATGGCCAAACGCCTAAAGAAAACGCGAATTATCGCCGAAACCGGTGCCGGGCAGCATGGAGTAGCTACTGCTACTGTGTGCGCGCTTATGGGAATTGAATGTGTAGTGTATATGGGGGAAGTTGATATCAAGCGACAGGCACCCAATGTTGCCCGCATGAAGATGCTGGGAGCGACAGTAATTCCTGCGAAATCGGGTAGCAAAACGCTGAAGGATGCCACTAATGAAGCCATTCGCGATTGGATTAACAATCCTGTGAACACACATTATATTATTGGATCCGTAGTAGGACCTCATCCGTATCCGGATATGGTGGCAAGATTTCAGAGCGTAATTTCTGAAGAAGTAAAAAAGCAGCTTCAGGAAAAAGAAGGTCGCGAAAACCCCGATTATGTGGTTGCCTGTGTTGGCGGCGGAAGCAATGC
>JBAVQO010000117.1:0-1901 GCA_049694135.1 Gillisia sp.
CTGCATCGCCAACCGCCAATACCTCATCTACCACTAAAATCTCCGGCTCTAAATGCGCGGCAACGGCAAAACCTAACCTCACTGTCATCCCGTTGCTGTAGCGTTTGGTAGGAGTATCTATATACCTTTCACAGCCGGAAAAAGCGATGATCTCGTCAAGTTTAGATTTAATTTCAGCTTTGGACATTCCCAGAACGGCGCCGTTCATAAAAATATTTTCACGGCCCGTCAGCTCCCCGTGAAATCCCGTACCTACTTCCAAAAGCGAAGCAATACGGCCTTTGGTTTTAATACTGCCGGTGGTGGGAGCGGTAACTCTGGACAATAATTTAAGTAAGGTGGATTTCCCTGCTCCGTTCTTACCTATAATCCCCAGCACTTCTCCCTGCTTTACCTCAAAATTAATATCGCGTAAGGCCCACACGTAATCTTCCGTTGCTTTTGTGCTTCTGTCATTTGTCGCTCCCACCTTTAAATAAGGATCTTCTTTTCCACGAACCTGATGCCACCACCGGTTAAGATCATGACTCAACGTACCCGTGCCCACCGTGCCTAGGCGGTATTGTTTGGAGATGTTTTCAGCTTTAAGAATTATACTCATTATCCCTTACTCGTTACTTCTGTCTTTTATTTTTTAACTTTTCCAATCACTGCAATCCCATGAAAGAAGTTCCTCTACTGCTATGATGTTCGGCATAAAAAAATCTTTAAGAATACCTTTTTCATTCTCAGTTATTCGGGATTGGTACTTTATTACATTAGCCTTTTTTTCGCCTCTGGGATTCATTGGTCTGACTCCTAAAAAAGAATAGATCCTTGTAAGTGTACAAGCAGGCTTATCCCGAAGATCTTCATACTTCAAAAAAAGCACTTGTTCTTTGGGAAATTCGGAGTATATTCTTTGTATCTGTTCTGCATAAAGCCCCCGATGAACATAAGACCTTACCATGTGATACTCCTTTGTTCCCGCATTTATCTCTGCAATTTCCTCTTCAATACATTCCTTAAAACTTCGCTTTTCCCAGTCTCTTGATATCTCCATATTCCATTGGGAAAAAGCCCTCTCAATAGGATTCCTCAAGATAGCGATGATCTTCATTTTTGGGTTATGCTTCTTCATTCTTTCCACTGCAGTATGGGAATAAATATAACATGGTGTACACTCTCCGTATATTTTAAGTCTGTTCTTTATATGATAAAAAGCTCTTGGATTCGGCAATGTATTATTTTCATATGCTTTATCATTATTGAAATAGCTGAGCTCTTTCCATTTCGGCATAGCTACCTTGGGATGATCTCTAAGATAGCGATCTAATGCCGTGGTTCCCGCCTTTTGCACACCTACAACTACAAAATTAAATTTAAACCTTCCGGGATAGAGAATATTTTCTTTGGCAAGCCTAAAGTATTTAAAAGGATCTTTTCTTATGCTATATTTGGTCATAGGTTGGCTATTATCACAGATGACTCGCCTTACAATACTCCAGAAAATTCAAGAACATTCCCAAAGCAAAGGTCGGCTTTAAACTTCTTCTTATTTCTGAATTTTAAACTGTACTGGCAACAAAAATAAACAATTCTGAATGGTATAGGAGGAAGCAAGCATTTTTAACAAGCTAGTATGGCAATTGCTTTAGAATCAAAAAAAACAGAAACCTGTTTTTCTTATATTTGGACCAATTGAAATAACCTTGAAAAAAAAGAAAATTCTTATTCTCTTACCCGACGGCGTGGGCCTTCGGAATTTTGCCTTCACTTCCTTTGTAGAGACCGGAGAGCAAATGGGCTGGGAGGTGATCTTCTGGAACCAGACTGCCTTTGATCTTTCTGCCCTTGGGTTCAAGGAAATCAAAGCACAACCCAAGGTACGGCCGGAGACCGATCTTCTAAAAAGGGCAAAG
>JBAVQO010000118.1:0-2366 GCA_049694135.1 Gillisia sp.
GCGTGAAAACCCTTCCGGGAGTTCGTGAGGCTATAGAACAAAAGAATTGGAAAGAAGCCCAGGAACAAATTTCGGTATTGACTGGAACTTTGAATAATTTCAATTCCAAACTCGAAGATATTTTAGAGCTGATGTAACGGACCCCCTGGACTCCGCTCGGGGAGCCAATCGTCACCTTGAGCGGAGTCGAAAGGTCGATTCTAATTATTTTTTATAAAACACATCAATTAGAAAGCATCTCAACTTCAGCCTATCTTGAGCCTGCCTTGCCGGCAGGCAGGCGGAGTCGAAAGGTCGGGGAGACAATCGTCACCTTGAGCAAAGTCGAAAGGTTGTTTCTATTTTTATGCGCGCCGTCGAACGATCTTGTGAAAACCTATTTCTTCCCGACAAAAATATTCTTCGGAAGCATGGCATGAACTCCTACATATCCATCTACAAGTTCGGTGATGTCCATATCTACCGCCACGCTGCACAACATGTAAGCATCTTCACGCGTCATATTCTTTTCTTCCATAAGATACTTTATCATTTGCCGCAACGCAATATGAGTCGCCGCATTCAGATCTCTATTGAAGCCCATCGTAATAATATGTGTAGCGGTCTCGGCTCTCGGCCAGTCCAGTTTCATATTTTTATGAAGTACAAACTGTAGTTTTCCTCTTAAAGAGGTTTCAATGGCGGTTATATCTACTTCACCGTTTCCCTGGGCGGCGTGGCCGTCTCCTATTTCAAAGAGCGCTCCTTTCACAAAAACCGGAATAAAAAGAGAAGTTCCTTCTGTAAGTTCTTTATTGTCCATGTTTCCGGCGTGTACCCATGGCGGCGCACTATTCCAGCGCCCTGCTTCTTTTGGAGGAGCCACACCCATACTTCCGAAGAAAGGATGCAGCGGAATTTCAATGCCATCGGCAAAAAGACCTATCATTTTTGCTGTATCCAGCTTAACGATCCTCATCTTGCGTTCAAAAATTTCGTCGGAAAGGAAACCGCTCTGCCCAATGGCATTGTAACCATAAGGAATCGCCAGATCTATCGATTTTATTTTTATCTCCAGCACATCTCCGGGTTCCGCACCTTCAACATATATCGGGCCGTTTAGCACATGACCGCCGGGGCCACGTTCGGTAACTTTTTCTACCTGTCGCAACTCTTTTTCAACCATTTCCGGTGCCACTCCGGCAGCCTCAAGCCTTCGGGGATTCGAGGTAAGCAATGTATGAACCTTTACATAATCCCCCGATTTTATTTTCAAAATCGGTTTATTTTCGCTCCAGTAATTTCCCCAGATAACCGTGGAATCTGAAGCATTCAGCTCGTACGGATTATTTTGGGCACCTTTTTTCTGTACAGAAGCGGAAAAGCCGGTGATTAAAAACATCAAACACACGAATGACTGGAAAATACGTTGTATCATGATTAATTTTTTAGTGAAAAAGCAGTTTTTTGGAAGGTATCAAATTAGTTCCAGATACCTTCAGAAAATCTGAAGTCTATCATTTTGCCTAAAACTTCGGAAGAAACAATTTTCCCTTTTGAAGTTGAAGAATCATCAAATTCAGGAAGAGCCAGGTTCCTCATCCCGGCAATTTTGGTGTAATATTCTTTTTTGGAAGGATGCTCCGGAAAAACGCCATTTATCACTCCTGCTTCAAAATCGCTTTCTATAATGGCTTTAATAAGGTGGATACAATCCTGCTGATGAATAAGATTTACGGGAGCCCCGGGATCGCCGATGTTTTTCTGATTCGATAAATAATTTACCGGGTGCCGGCCTGCGCCAATCAACCCGCCAAACCGCAGGATAACCGATTTATAATTTCCTGATTTAATGATATTTTCCGCCGAGATTAGCTGCGATCCCGCCGTGTTTTCTGCATCGGGAAGATCACTTTCTGTATATTCCCGTATTTCTGCCGAATTTTTAAAAACCGAGGTGGAGCTGATATAAATTACTTTTTTGGCAGAAGTTTGTTCGAGATATTTTTTTAATCTTCCTATTTTCCCCACGAAATTAGAATCAGGATCAGTGCGAATTCCTGGCGGGATATCCACTATAACACAGTCTGCACCCGACAGGAAAGCGCTAAGATCGCCCTCTACTCCTTCTTCATATAATTTTATATAATAAGGGGAAATTCCCCCGGAAGTAAGCGAGCTCATTTTATGTCTTGTAGTGGTAGAACCCTTTACCGAATGATGTTCCTCAACCAGCCGCTTTGCCAAAGGCAGGCCCAGCCAGCCACATCCTAAAATCGATATCTTCATTGCGCTTTAAATTTTATTGTTTTTTTCAGAATTACCGCATCATTCAACACAAATGGTCGCGGAATCTGCTTATTGTTTCGGGGAAGAACTTCCAGTTC
>JBAVQO010000119.1:0-2627 GCA_049694135.1 Gillisia sp.
GCTTTTATACAATACCAATATCTACGAATCGGCCTGAACCTGGCAAAAGTGCAGTTCAATCAAAAAATGGCAAATGCCATCGGTGATATTAAAGAAGGACTTTCTGATAACAATGAACTTACCTTTCTGGCCGGAAAAGCTATGACCCGAGATGATTCCTACTTTAAACTGAGTATTGACAGTGTACAGGATGCAGCCCGGTTTTTTATGAACGACTATCTTAAGGAAAAGCTGTTGCAGAATGGTATAAAAACAGAATTCAGTTATAGTATTTATTCTAAGGATTCTACAGATTATTTAAAATCACCACACAATTTCAATGATGAGGAAGCATTAAAATATCCTTTTCAATTAAGAGGTTATCTGCCCGATGTAGTTGAGAAAAAACTTATTCTGGAACTAAAGTTTAAGGATATCAATAACTATTTTTTATTTCAGTTAAATGGTCTCACGATACCCAGTATTCTTTTTTTAATCGCCATTATTGTAGTAGTGTTGTGGGTTTTAAGATCCTTTTATTGGCAACGAAATGTAATAACCACCACCAATGAATTTATTAATAATCTCACTCACGAACTAAAAACTCCGGTTTTTTCTATAGGAATTGCTACAAAGATTCTGGAAGATAAAATTCCTGAAAAGGATAAGAATGTACTCCAGATAATTCGTGAACAAACCGATAAACTTAAAATTCAAATCGATAAAGTTCTTGAACTAGCCACTATTGAAGGTAAGAAGAAGGTTTTTTCGAAAAAAGAACTGAATTTTAAACCTGTTTTGGAAAAAATTTGTCACGAGTTTCAGCAGATTTCTTCTTTAGAAAAAATAGATTTTAAGTGCCGTATTGCTGAAGAAACTTTCAATATCTATGCAGAACCCAATCACTTAGAGAACGCTATAAGTTCGATCCTCGATAATGCCAGGAAATACTCTTCAGAAAATTCGGCTATTCTTTTAAAAGCTTATAAACTGAAGAATAAAATGGTAATTGAAATTACAGATAACGGAATTGGAATTGCCGAAAAAGATAAGAAGGCTATTTTTACAAAATATTACAGGGTTTCTTCGGGAGATATACATACGGTAAAAGGATACGGACTGGGTTTAAATTACGTACAACAGGTAATTAAACACCACAAAGGAGAAATCGATTTAAAAAGTGAAATAAAAAAAGGATCTACTTTTACCATAAAGATCCCCTTACTTACATAATGGAAACTAAAAGAAATATTTTACTGGTAGAAGATAATGAATCCCTGGGGTATTTACTTTCCGAATACCTGAAGATGAAAGGTTTTTCTATCACCTGGAGTAAAAATGGAATAATTGCGTTACAGGATCTTGAAAATGAACAATTCGATCTTGCTGTTTTGGATATCATGATGCCCGAAATGGACGGTTTTACTCTTGCCGAAAAGATAAAACAACAATTTCCTGCGATGCCCTTTATTTTCTTAAGTGCACGATCTCTAAAAATCGATGTTTTAAAAGGCTTTTCGCTGGGCGCTGTAGATTATCTTAAGAAACCCATTGACGAGGAAGAGCTGGTGGTAAGAATAACTACTTTACTAAATAACCTTTCTCCTGTTTCCGAAGAAAAAGCAGCTAAGAAGCAGAACATTGCTCTGGGCAAATACATCTATAAACCTCAAAATCTTCAATTGATTTACGAGCAGCAGTTTATTAATTTAACAAGCAGGGAAAATGATGTTCTTCAATACCTTTCTTCGAGGCCAAATGAATTATGTTCCCACCGCGACATTTTAAATAATCTCTGGGGTAAAAACGACTATTTCACGCGCAAGAGCTTAAATGTTTTTGTATCTCATCTTCGAAAATATCTGGATAAAGACACTTCAATAAAAATAGAGAATATCCATAATCAGGGTTTTGTTTTTAAAATAGAAGAGTAAACCATAATCTTTTGTACATAAAAAAGGCCATCTTTCGACGGCCTTAAAGTTTTTACTTTTTTAAAGCAATTATTAGTAACCGGGGTTTTGAACCAAATTAGGGTTAGTAATAATAGCTGTTGCCGGAATTGGGAACAAGGAACGATAATCGTCGGTTACATCCATAAACTCATAAGGCTCATTAAATTTACCGAAACGAATCATATCATCTCTTCTTACATACTCCATATAAAGTTCTCTGCCTCTTTCATCTAAAAGATCCTGAGCGGAAAGGCTGGTTAGAGGTTCAGCATCTCTAAGAGTCCTCAACTGGTTTACCATTTCAAGAGGAGTAGCATCGCCTGAACCTCCATTCATGATAGCTTCCGCTTTCATTAAGAAGGCATCTGCATATCGAAAGATTACGGTATGTTGGGTAAAAGCTCCATTTTCAGGATGCCATTTTATAGGTCTAATTCCTGTGTCTTCGTTGTTTCCTAACAATCCGGGAAAATCTCTTGTAAAATACAACGGATTACCAACCCTGTCGGTCATCGGGTTTCCAATAGTATCGTATTGCTGCCCGATAAGGAAACCGTATCCAATGCCATAATGTGAACCGTCGGTAGGAACAAAGCCTCTTCTTTCTTCCTGGCCTGAACCAGGTTCGTTAATTTCCGGATCTCCTTCAAAAAGATCATAAAATTCGGCTAAAGTTGAAAAACCGTTCCAACC
>JBAVQO010000120.1:0-2866 GCA_049694135.1 Gillisia sp.
TTTCAACGAAATGGTGGATACGAACTTTTCAGCAAAGAAGATAAGCCGTTATTCGAGGATTGTAAATCTAATATTACCAACATAAATAGGCTGTTGTTACCTATTTTTGGAGAAGATGTTTTTGAAAGCTGTTCCAATAAATTCAAATTTGGAAATATTCAGAAAGAACTTATTTTTAACCGGTTCGAAGGTCAGATTAACACCGGAAAAATGATGGCGGCCTTACTGGAAAAGGTGCAATCGTCAGGAATAAAAATACTGAATAATGTAAGTGTTCAGGATTTCGAAGATATGGGAAAATCGGTTCAGGTAACTACCGATAAATTTACTTTTAAAACAGGAAAATTCCTGATCGCTACCAATGGGTTTGCTTCCCAGTTAGGAATTGCTGAGGTTAAACCCGCAAGAGCCCAGGTGCTTATTACAAAACCCATCGAAAATCTTCAAATCAAAGGAACTTTTCATCTGGATAAAGGCTATTATTATTTCAGAAATATCGATTCCAGAATTTTATTTGGCGGGGGCAGAAATCTCGATTTAAAGGGTGAAGAAACCACAGATATTCGGGAAACCGCCCTGATTCAGAATAAACTGGAAGAATTGCTTAAAACCGTAATCCTTCCTAAAACTCCGTTTGAAATAGACCAAAGATGGAGCGGAATTATGGGAGTGGGAAAAACCAAAAAACCTGTGATAAAAGCTATTTCAGAAAATGTATATTGTGGGGTACGCCTTGGAGGAATGGGCGTTGCCATTGGGAGTTTAATTGGCCGGGATCTGGCAAATCTGGCAAGGGAATGAAAAGAATTTTAAAGTTTTTATTAAAGATATTTCTGTATCTCTTTGCGCTAAGCGTATTGGCAGTACTTATTTTTAAATGGGTTCCTGTTCCTTTTACGCCGCTTATGGCCATCCGTCATTTTGAACACCCCAACGAACTTTTAAAACACGACTGGCAGCCTATAGAAAAGATTTCCCCTAATTTACAACTGGCAGTAATTTCCAGTGAAGACCAGAATTTTTTAAACCACCACGGCTTCGATTTTAAGGCGATTGAAAAAGCGATAGATCATAATAAAAAAGGGAAACGGGTGCATGGGGCCAGTACCATTTCGCAGCAAACCGCAAAAAATATTTTTTTATGGCCCGGTAGAAACTGGGTTCGCAAAGGTCTGGAAACTTATTTTACTTTTATGATCGAAATGATTTGGGGCAAAAAAAGAATTCTGGAAGTCTACCTGAATTCTGTTGAGATGGGAAAATCTGTATATGGAGCCGAGGCCGCGGCACATTACTGGTTCCAGAAATCGGCAGCACGATTAACACCTTCTGAAGCAGCTGCCCTGGCGGCCATTCTTCCCAATCCACGAGGTTATAGGGCGAACCCGGCAAGTAATTATATCCAACAACGCAAAAACTGGATTGTACGCCAAATGCAGAATTATGGTAAGTTCAGCCTGTCTAATTACTAGAAATTGGAAGAAAAAGAACTTTTATTCAAAGAATGTGAGCTATATCTCGAAAAGAGGTTGCAACGAATTTCTGCCGCAATGAAAGATTTGGAATCAGACCTGGGAAATGAAACCAAGAGTAGTGCAGGCGATAAATACGAGACTGGCCGCGAAATGATTAATGCCGAATGGAATAAACTTTCTGTTCAGTTTTCAGAATTTAAGAAACTGGAAGCTATCCTAAAAATGGCTAAATCCAGAAAGTGCTCTAAAAATATTCAATTAGGGAGCCTTGTTACAACCACCGTTGCCAATTATTTTATCTGTATTCCTGCAGGGCAACTCCAATTAAAAAACGAAAAATTTTATGCGGTGGGCGTTACTTCTCCTATTGGACAATTATTACTAAATAAAATGGAAGGTGATAATTTTATTTTTAAAGGGAAACAGGTTAAAATCCTGGGAGTGAAGTAATTTTATAATCTGGATTTTATTAGCTTTTCCGAAATCTTCAAATGAATTTTCTTTCCCTTTTTCAGGTCGTTTGGATGTTCCAGGAAAATAATTAGTGAGTTCAGTTTCGCTTTTATCAGCCAGGTATCGCCTTTAAAATAAGTATCAATTACTTCAGCCCTGATTTCAGATTTGTTCGTTATCTGAATTTCTTCAGGATAAAAAATCAGTTTTTTACGACTTTTTTCAGAAGGCAGAATATCCTTTAGCATCACTTCATTTACATCTCCGAATAAAGAGGCAACATATTTATTTGGCGGGTTCTTATACAATTCCTGCGGATGCGCTTTGGCATAAATCCCTTTGTTTTTTAAAACGATTGTTTCATCTGCAAAAGAGAGGGCATCAGTAATATCGTGGGTTGCCACCAAACAGGTGATCTCTTTTTCTTTTAAATATTCAAAAATGCGCCGGCGTAAATTATTTTTTCTGAAATGATCTATATGGCTAAAAGGCTCATCTAACAACAAAATTTCCGGTTCCTGTGCCAGGGCTCTTGCCAGAGCTACCCGCTGCTGTTGCCCGCCGCTCAGGAGTTTGGCTTTTGTGGTAGCCAGATCGTTCATTTCAACAATTTCCAGAAGCTCTTTTATTCGCCGTTTTTTCTTAACTGGATACATATTGCTTAAATATTTACCCACATTATCGGCAACACTTAAAGGAAGCATTAAATCGAAATCCTGAGCCAGGTATTTTATAAAAGGTTCTCCAGGCACCAAATTAAAATCCGGTCCCAACATTTTTTGTTCTTTCCACGTAATAGAACCTGAGGGTTGAAGCAAACCGTAAATAACTTTTAAAAGGGTGCTTTTCCCGCAGCCACTTTCACCAATAACGGAGATATTTTTCCCTTTTTCAACCTTAAAACTGAGGTTTTTCAATACCGGTTCCTTATCATAGGC
>JBAVQO010000121.1:0-2258 GCA_049694135.1 Gillisia sp.
GATTACGCCATTTCCAAACACGGTGCAGAAATTGAAGTGTGGAGAGGAACGCAGGAAGGACTGCCGGCAGTAATTATAAATCCCGGAGTAATTTTGGGGCCAGGATTCTGGCATTCCGGCAGCGGCCAAATTTTTGAACGCGTCGCCAAAGGCTTAAATTATTATTTCCCTAAAGTTACTGGTTTTGTGGGAGTAAAGGACGTTGCTGAAACCTCCATTCTTGCAATGGAATCTGCGATTAAAAATGAACAATTTCTCTGCGTTTCCCAAAATGTTAGTTTTAAAGAACTTCTTATCATGGTTTCAGAAGCTTTGGAAAAACCCGCTCCAAAAAAATTATTAACTCCCCAGATGATCTATGTTGGATGGTTTTTTCAAAGCATCGCAAAATTTTTTACCGGGGCAAAAAAACAGATCAGCCGGCACGATGCCGTTTCGTTGTTCAAAAATGAATATTATAGCAACGAAAAAATAACCAAAGAGTTCAATTTCGAATTTATTCCTATTCCTGAGGTGATCCGGGAAACCGCCAACATCTATAAAAAAGAAAGAAAAAATTAGGTTTCCAATCGCACTTTATTATAGCCTAAGGTATCCCGTGCGAAGTATCTTTGTTCAAACTCTCTCTGTTTCTTTTTCTCTTCTTCATCTTCTATCTTCTGATATTTATCTTTTAGATCTTCGAGATTGCTCTTTACCTTCTTATAGATCTGCTGATAATCATCATAATTTTTGGCGTAGTATTCAGTGCTTAACCTGAACTGACTGCTATCAATATTGTATTTATTGAACAAGTATTCTTCCGGATTTAATCCTGTTTCCTCCAAAAGCCTGCGATTATAATTATTAGCCGAATTAAACAGCGCAAAGTCTGTAAGTACAAGGGACATGGTATCTTTGGAAATAAGGTTTTCGGGTTTTTTATTCTCTTTAATGTGCTGGCATGACAGCAACAAAAAAGAAAGTAGAAAAATCCCAAATCTCTTCATCTTAATCGCGATTAAATCTTAATTGCTCCGCCACATTGCTAAAAGCCGGGAACTGAAAATTCTTGTACACCAACTTTCCGTTCACAAAAGTGTGGGTAATTCGGGATTTAAAAGTAACACCTTCAAAAGGAGACCAACCGCATTTATATAAAATATTGTTAGGCTGAACCGCCCAGGGAGAATTTAAATCCACCAGCACCAAATCGGCCTTATAGCCTTCGCGAATAAATCCACGTTTCTCTATCTGAAACAAAATAGCCGGATTATGGCACATTTTTTCAACGATCTTTTCAAGGCTTATTTTTTCCTGGTGATACATCTGAAGCATGGCAGGGAGGGCATGTTGCACTAAAGGTCCCCCGCTGGGTGCTTTGGTATATACATTTTTCTTTTCTTCTTTGGTGTGTGGGGCGTGATCTGTCGCGATTACATCTAAATGGTTATCCAGCAACCCCTGTAACAAAGCTTCCTGATCTTTTTTGGTTTTAATGGAAGGATTCCATTTTATAAAAGTGCCTTTTTTCTGATAATCGGATTCGTTGAACCACAAGTGATGGATACAAACCTCTGCAGTTATTTTTTTATCCTTTAAAGGTTTTTTATTATCAAAAAGCGAGAGTTCTTTTGCTGTGGAAATATGAAAAACATGCAGCTTTGCACCTGTTTTCTTGGCTAAAGCCACAGCCCCGGAAGAGGAAAGGTAACAGGCTTCCTCACTTCTGATCTTGGCATGAAGTTCTATCGGGATATCATCGCCGTAGCGCTCTATACATTCCTCAAGGTTCTTTTTTATCGTTCCTTCATCTTCGGCATGAATTGCAATCATCACGGGCGATTTCGAAAAAATTTGTTCTAACACCTTGGGATCGTCTACCAGCATATTACCGGTAGATGAGCCCAAAAATAATTTTAGCGCGGCCGTGGTTTTGGGATCTATTTTTAGAATTTCTTCGAGATTATCGTTAGTGCCGCCAAACATAAAAGAATAATTGGCGTACGAAGATTTTTTTGCCAGCTCGAATTTTTCCTGAAGCTTTTCTATCGTGGTGGTTTGCGGAATCGTATTGGGCATTTCTATAAAAGAGGTAATACCTCCGGCCACTGCAGCACGGGAACCCATCTCGATGGTTTCCTTGTGTGTTAATCCTGGTTCTCTAAAATGAACCTGATCGTCGATGACCCCCGGGAACAAATAATTCCCTTCGGCATCTATAATATTAACATCCGGAGATTTGGCGCTTATGGTATCTGCAATTTCTGCAATAATGC
>JBAVQO010000122.1:0-4216 GCA_049694135.1 Gillisia sp.
ATCCCATATCGGGCAGGTAGGATTTTAACTCTTTCGCATTTATGCTCCTTTCCTGTTCCAAAACCGAAATCTGTTCAGCAATGTTTCGCAGTTGTCGCACATTTCCGCTCCATCGGTAGTTCAACAACGCTTCTACCGCATCATCTTCTAACCGGATAGTAGGCATTTTGTATTTTAAGGCAAAATCTGCCGCAAATTTCCTGAAGAGCAAATGAATATCTTCCTGCCGGTCGCGCAAGGGCGGTAAATTTATTTCAACAGTGCTTAATCTGTAATAAAGATCTTCCCGAAATTTTTCTTTTTTTATGGCTTCAAACATGTTCAGGTTAGTGGCGGCCACAATTCGAACATTGGTTTTTTGCACCTTTGAAGAACCCACTTTTATAAATTCTCCGTTTTCAAGAACCCGTAGCAGTCGCACCTGGGTGGTAAGGGGAAGTTCCCCAACTTCATCTAAAAAAATTGTTCCGCCGTCGGCTACTTCAAAATACCCGTTTCGGGTTTGGGTGGCCCCGGTAAAAGCACCTTTTTCATGGCCAAATAGTTCGCTGTCTATAGTGCCTTCTGGAATAGCGCCGCAGTTTACCGCGATATACTTTCCGTGTTTTCGGTGGGAAAGGGCATGGATGATCTTAGGAAGGCTTTCCTTTCCAACCCCGCTTTCCCCGGTAACAAGTACCGAAATGTCTGTAGGCGCAACCTGTATGGCTTTTTCTACCGCCCGGTTGAGTTTTGGATCGTTTCCAATAATCTCAAAACGTTGTTTTATTGCCTGAACTGATTCCATATATTTCTATCCGCAAAAGGTGAAATTCGATTAATTATTTTCGCTGTATCCCACCGCTTCGCCAATTAAGGTAGCTGTAGTACAATCGTTTATTTTTACTTTAACAAAATCTCCGATTTGATAATTCTCCTTCGGAAAAACCGCGACAGTGTTCTGGCTGGTTCTTCCGCTCCATTCTTTATCAGATTTTTTGGATTCTTTTTCTATAAGAACTTCCACTGTTTTTCCCAGAAATTGTTTTGTGCGGTAATGACTATGTTTTTGCTGAAGGTTTACAATTTCGGTCAACCTTCGCTTTTTAACTTCTTCCGGTACATCATCTTCATATTTTTTTGCTGCCAGGGTTCCGGGCCTTTCAGAATAAGCGAACATAAATCCAAAGTCATATTTTACATATTCCATAAGCGATAAAGTGTCCTGGTGATCTTCTTCGGTTTCGCCGCAAAAGCCGGTGATCATGTCCTGAGAAATGGCACAATCGGGAATTAAATTTCTAATTCCATCTATAAGTTCGATGTATTGTTCGCGGGTGTGGAGCCTGTTCATTCTTTTCAGCATTCTGTCGCTTCCGCTTTGTACAGGCAAATGAATATAATTACAAATATTTTTATGCGCTGCCATGACCTCAATCACATCCAGCGTCATATCCTGCGGATTGGAAGTTGAAAACCTAATCCGCATTTTTGGCTGAGCTTCGGCCACCATTTTCAACAAGTCTGCAAAACCCACAGAAGTGGCTTTTTGCATTTCGGTAGCATTTTTAAAGTCTTTTTTAAGTCCGCCGCCGTACCATAAATAAGAATCTACATTCTGACCTAAAAGAGTGATTTCCTTAAAGTCTTTTTTCGCCAGGTCGTTCACTTCTTCTACGATACTTTGTGGGTCGCGGCTGCGTTCTCTTCCGCGGGTAAAAGGCACCACGCAAAAAGTACACATATTATCGCAACCCCGGGTAATGGAAACAAAGGCGGAAACTCCGTTGCTTTGCAGGCGCACGGGAGAAATATCGCCATAGGTTTCTTCTTTAGAAAGAATAACGTTTACGGCGTTTCTTCCTTCTTCAACTTCGTTTATAAGATTGGGTAAATCTTTATACGCATCGGGGCCTACCACAAGATCTACGATCTTTTCTTCTTCCAGAAATTTACTTTTTAAACGTTCTGCCATACAACCTAAAACCCCGACTTTCATTTTAGGATTTACTTTTTTTACCGCGTTGTATTTCTCCAGTCGTTTACGGACGGTTTGTTCGGCTTTTTCCCGTATCGAACAGGTATTTACCAGTACCAGATCTGCCTCTTCAAGATTTTGTGTGGTGTTAAATCCTTCTTTTTGTAGAATAGAAGCCACAATTTCGCTGTCGCTAAAGTTCATCTGGCAACCATAACTCTCTATAAAAAGCTTGCGGCTGTTCTCTGCTTTAGGTTCCAGCACCAACGTATTTCCCTGTATTTTTTCGTCTATTATCTTCTCCATAATACATTCTGTCCCATAGGATAGTTTAGCTGGCAAAGATAGACTTTACTTGAATTATGACAAAGTGACAGAGTGAAAATTTCCTTTTCTTTTCAGAATAAAAAAGGGGATTTTTCCTTAATTAAAGTGCATATCTAAAAATTGATATACTTTTGCAACAAGAAAAAAAAGATTTATGGCAAAGAATTTAGTGATTGTAGAGTCCCCGGCCAAAGCAAAAACCATCGAGAAGTTTTTAGGAAAAGAGTATACGGTAAAATCCAGTTTTGGACATATTGCCGATCTTCCTACCAAAGAACTCGGGGTGGATACCGAAGGAGATTTTACGCCTAAATATCTGGTATCGAAAGATAAAAAAGACGTAGTTAGCAAACTGCGAAAATTAGCCAAGGATGCAGAGATTGTCTGGCTAGCGAGTGATGAGGACCGGGAGGGAGAAGCCATCGCCTGGCATTTGGCCGAAGAATTAAAACTGGACAAAGCAAAAACCAAACGCATTGTTTTTCACGAGATCACAAAATCTGCCATCTTAAAGGCAATAGAAAATCCTCGTTCTATAAATTACGATCTGGTAAATGCGCAACAAGCGCGACGGGTTTTGGACCGTTTGGTAGGATATGAACTTTCGCCGGTGTTATGGCGAAAAGTAAAAGGAGGACTTTCTGCAGGCCGCGTACAATCGGTTTCTGTGCGGTTGATTGTAGAAAGAGAACGGGAAATTCAGGAATTTTCTCCAGAAGCCTCTTTTAGAATAGACGCAGAATTTACTACGGAAGAGGGAAAATCGTTCCGCGCAAAACTTCCGAAGAATTTTGAAACAAAAGAAGAAGCAGAAAATTTTCTTCAGCAAAATATAGGCGCTGCTTTTAAAGTTGCAGACCTTACCACTAAACCGGCAAAAAAATCTCCTGCACCACCGTTTACAACATCAACCCTTCAGCAGGAAGCCGCCCGAAAATTATATTTTTCGGTAAGCAAAACTATGGCCATGGCCCAACGGTTGTACGAAGCCGGGCATATTACCTATATGAGAACCGATAGTGTAAACCTTTCTGACGACGCCAGAAAAGGAGCGAAAAATGAGATTTTAGAGGCTTATGGCGAAAAATATTTAAAATCGCGGCAGTTTAAGGGAAAAGCAAAAGGCGCCCAGGAAGCACACGAAGCAATTCGGCCCACCCATTTTGAAAATCATACAGTAAAAGCAGAAAGAGATGAACAACGCCTGTATGATCTAATATGGAAACGCGCCATTGCATCGCAGATGAGCGAAGCACAATTAGAACGAACCAATGTAAAAATTGAAGCAGATAAACATAATCATCAGTTCACAGCCAATGGAGAGGTGTTGAAATTCGATGGATTTTTGAAGGTTTATCTGGAAGGCAGCGACGAGGAGGAAGAAGAGCAGGATGGAATGTTGCCGGCTTTGCGGGTGAAGGAATCGCTTCAGAATAATTATATAACGGCCACCGAACGTTTTACGCGGCCGCCATACCGATATACCGAAGCTTCTTTGGTTAAAAAACTGGAAGAACTCGGGATTGGCCGACCTTCTACCTATGCGCCTACCATTTCTACTATTCAGAACAGAAATTACATCGAAAAAGGAAGTGTAGACGGTACAGAAAGAACCTATGCGCAGCTTACTTTTAAAAATGATTCTATAAAAGAGAAGGAGCTTACTGAAACTGTGGGCAGCGATAAAGGAAAGTTGGTTCCAACCGCTGTGGGAATGGTGGTAAACGACTTTTTAGTTATGCATTTTTCAAATATCCTGGATTACAACTTTACCGCGAAAGTCGAACAGAGTTTTGATGACATCGCAGAGGGAAATGAAGAATGGACAAAAATGATGCGCGATTTTTATTCAGATTTTCATCCGCAGGTTGAAGATGTGGCTAAAAATGCCGATCGGGAAGTAGGAGAAAGAATTTTGGGTGAAGACCCCGA
>JBAVQO010000123.1:0-2201 GCA_049694135.1 Gillisia sp.
GTTCCGAAGAAAGAGTTGATCACAGAAGATAAGGTCTTCGCGTTGATCAAATCTATCGGAGTAAATACCTCGTTATCACGTACGTTCATTCTTTCACGAATAGTACGCGCCATACGGGCAAGACCCACTCCAAATTGCTGAGAAAGTTGTTCTCCAACAGTTCTAACACGACGGTTAGAAAGGTGATCGATATCATCGATCTCTGCCTTAGAGTTTATAAGTTCAATTAAGTATTTTACAATGGTAATAATGTCTTCTTTGGTAAGCACCTGCTTATCCATCGCAACATCTAAACCAAGTTTTTTGTTCATTCTGTAACGACCAACTTCACCTAAACTGTAACGTTGATCACTAAAGAATAATTTATCAATAATTCCCCGGGCAGTTTCCTCATCTGGTGGTTCTGCGTTACGAAGTTGACGATATATGTGTTCTACCGCTTCTTTTTCTGAATTGGTAGGGTCTTTCTGAAGTGTATTATGGATTATCGCGTAATCCCCTGTTGAATTATCTTCTTTATGAAGAAGAATGGTTTTAGTTCCGGTTTCAAGGATTTCTTCAATATGATCTTTTTCCAACTCAGTGTCACGATCTAAAACAATCTCGTTACGCTCTATGGAAACTACTTCTCCTGTATCTTCATCAACAAAATCCTCGTACCAGGTGTTCAATACACGGGCGGCCAATTTGCGGCCTAAATATTTTTTAAGTCCTGTTTTACTAACTTTTACTTCTTCAGCCAGATCAAAGATTTCAAGAATATCTTTATCTCTTTCAAATCCAATAGCACGGAAAAGCGTAGTAACAGGTAATTTTTTCTTTCTATCGATATACGCGTACATCACGTTGTTGATATCGGTAGCGAATTCTATCCAGGATCCTTTAAAAGGAATAATTCTGGCAGAATATAATTTGGTTCCGTTTGCGTGGAACGATTGCCCGAAGAATACACCTGGAGATCGGTGTAACTGAGAAACCACAACACGTTCGGCTCCATTAATACAAAAAGTTCCGCTTGGGGTCATGTATGGAATTGTTCCCAAATAAACATCCTGTACAATAGTTTCGAAATCCTCATGTTCAGGATCTGTACAGTATAATTTTAAGCGGGCTTTAAGCGGGACGCTGTATGTTAAACCACGTTCAATACATTCCTGAATGGAATATCTTGGTGGGTCCACAAAGTAATCAAGGAATTCTAATACAAATTGATTACGGGTGTCTGTAATAGGAAAGTTTTCCATAAAGGTATTGTATAAACCTTCATCTCCCCTTTCTTCTGATTTTGTTTCTAATTGAAAGAAATCCTGAAACGACTTAATTTGGACATCCAAAAAGTCTGGATAATCAGGTTTATTCTTTACAGAAGAGAAATTCAATCTTTCAGTTTGCGTTGCTAACATCAATGGACGGAATTATAATTTATATAAAATGTGGGTGCGTTATAAAGTTCATGTTTATATACGCAAAAGGGTTTAGACCTTCAGGACCGAATCCTGAGGTCTAAACCTAAATATATTGCTTGCGTTAAGCTTATTTAAGCTCAACCTCGGCTCCTGCTTCTTCTAATTGTGCTTTTAATGCTTCAGCTTCGTCTTTTGCAACTCCTTCTTTAACTGGTTTTGGAGCGTTGTCTACCAATTCTTTTGCGTCTTTAAGACCAAGACCGGTAAGCTCTTTTACCAATTTAACTACGGCTAGTTTACTTCCACCCGGAGCTTTAAGGATTACATCGAATTCTGATTGCTCTTCAGCGGCTTCTTCACCACCTCCGGCAGCACCACCAGCAACAGCTACAGCTGCAGCAGCAGGCTCGATACCATATTCTTCTTTTAAGATATTAGCTAACTCATTAACTTCTTTTACAGTTAAGTTAACTAATTGTTCTGCGAAATCTTTTAAATCTGCCATTTTCTATCGTTTTAAAATGTTCTTTAATTTATAATTGTTAAAAAGTGCGTACGAAATTAACCTTCTTTTTCAGAAAGGGTTTTAAGAATTCCTGCGATTTTACCACCTCCGGACTTAAGTGCTGAAACAACATTTTTGGCCGGTGATTGTAACAATCCAATAATATCTCCAATAACTTCTTCTTTAGACTTGATGTTAACCAAAGTATCTAGATAGTCGTCTCCAACATAGATAGCTTCTTCAACAAAAGCACCTTTAAGAAGGGGTTTATCAGACTTTTTTCTGAATTC
>JBAVQO010000124.1:0-4788 GCA_049694135.1 Gillisia sp.
GCAGAAAAAGGAAAGACCGTTTCTGTTCATTACAAAGGGATGTTGACTGACGGGAGTGTTTTCGATTCTTCGTATAAAAGAAATCAACCTATAGATTTCCCATTAGGAAAGGGACATGTTATCGAAGGTTGGGACGAAGGAATACAGCTTTTACATGTGGGCGATAAAGCGCGTTTTGTGATCCCTCCGCAGTTGGGTTACGGTGCCAGAGGTGCGGGAGGCGTGATTCCGCCCAATGCTATCCTTGTTTTTGATGTGGAACTTGTAGGTATTAAGTAAAAAGGCAAATGCTTATCTGAGCTTGTCGAAAATTTTTCTGGTGCAAATTTCTGTGGGCATGAAAAGTCTTCGACAGGCTCAGACGGCATTTAAAAATTATTTCTTGAGTTCCGGTTGTGGAGTCATTCGCAGATAAGGCTTGATTTCTTTATAGCCTTTCGGAAACATTTTATCTGCTTCCTCATTGCTTACCGAAGGACTTATTACCACATCTTCACCACTCTTCCAATTAGCCGGAGTTGCAACTTTGTTATAGGCGGTTAGTTGAAGCGAATCTATAACCCTGAGTAATTCATCAAAATTTCTTCCGGTACTGGCAGGATAAGTAATAATAAGCTTGATGGTTTTATCTGGCCCTATCACGTAGACCGAACGAACAGTGAGGTTGTTATCGGCATTGGGATGAATCATATCATACAGATGCGCTACTTTTTTATCTTCATCTGCAATGATGGGAAAATTCACCGTGGTATGCTGGGTCTCATTGATGTCCTTTATCCAGGCTTTATGCGATTCTACTCCATCTACGCTAAGCGCCAGAACTTTGACGTTTCTTTTTTTAAATTCTTCCTGATATTTTGCTGCAGCACCCAATTCGGTGGTGCAAACCGGTGTATAATCTGCCGGATGCGAGAACAAAATTCCCCATCCGTCTCCTAAATAATCATAGAAATTAATTTTTCCTTCTGATGTTTCCGCATCAAAATCGGGAGCTTTGTCCCCAAGACGTAATGTGCTCATAACTGTTATTTTTTAATGTGTTATTTAATAAATTTACGATTTTTTAAGCTCTTATTTTTAAATGCAGAACAGATTTATAAGTTATCTTGTCGTGTGTCTATGTGCCCGTGGGCTTACTTTTGATGGGGCTAAATACTTAACTTTTTTAAAGAGAAATTTTAAAATTAATATCTTTATGCTAAACGTATTACCATGAAAAGTGCTTCGGAATGGTTTGCTGAATATTCAGTAAGCCATCAAAATAAAAAGAATCAGGCTATTCATTATGTCTGTGTGCCTGCGATTTTCTTTTCGGTGGTAGGGCTTTTAATGAGCATTCCGCATGGCATTTTGCGAGAGCTTTTTAAAGCAGATCTTTTCTGGCTGGAAAATTGGGCGGTTGTTGCTTTGCTGTGCGCATTGATTTTTTACTTTCAGATGTCTGTAAAAATTGGTCTGGAATTACTCCTTTTTTCGGCGTGCTGTATTGCAGGTAATTATTTGCTTTCTGAAGCTTTTTCTTTATGGCAGGCTTCTTTACTAATTTTTGTCGTGGCGTGGATTGGCCAGTTTTATGGTCATAAAATTGAAGGGAAAAAACCTTCTTTTTTAAAGGATCTTCAATTTTTACTGATCGGACCGGCCTGGGTAATTCATAAAATGTTCAACTAAATGGAAATAAACAGGAAGGATTTTGAAAAAGTGGAAATGCGGGTGGGCACCATCATAGAGGTAGCAGATTTTCCCGAAGCCCGAAAGCCGGCATTTCAGTTAAAAATAGATTTTGGGGAAGAAATAGGTATTTTGAAATCTTCGGCACAGCTCACTAAAAGATATTCCGCTGAAGATCTTAGGAATAAACAAATAGTTGCCGTGATTAATTTCCCCAAGAAGCAGATTGCCAATATTATGAGCGAATGTCTGGTGTTGGGTGCCGTGGGGGAAAGTAATGATGTGGTGCTTTTAAACCCGGATTTTCCTGTAGCCAACGGGCTGAGAGTTGGTTAATTGGTGTCGCTAAGAAGCTTTTTTATGTCTTTATTAAAACCGTAAATAACCATCATATCTCCTTCGTATAGTACCGTTTCTGGAGAGGCAACTCCCTGTGGTCGCGGAATAAATTTCTGCCCGCCGAGTTTATTTTTTTCGGCAACTACCTTCATCGTGGTTAGGGCAATAAGATTGTAATCCCGGCGCAGGCCAATATCCTTCAATTTTTTGCCTATGTATTTTTTGGGAACTGTAATCTCTACAATACTGAATTCTTCTCCTAATTCAAAAGAATCCACTACTCCGTGCATATTCAATTTTTTTGCCCATCGTTCTGCGGTTTCTTCTTCAGGATGAATAATCTCATCTACTCCCATAGCTTCCAGCACCATTTCCTGTAAGGGAGTCACTGCACGACTGATAAGTCGTTTTACTTTCAGCTGTTTCATAAGCGCAGTAGTCATTATCAGTGCGCCTTTATCTTCTCCAATAGCAACAATTACCACATCAGTTTCCCGTAACGGAAGATTCGATACCGCAGTTAGATCGGTACTGTCCAGGCTTATGGCGTGAGTGATTTTATCTTTAAAGGCTTCTACTTTATTTAGGCTTACATCTACTCCAATTACTTCATTTCCCAACCGGGTTAGCTTTTCTGCCAGAGAGGAGCCAAAATTACCAAGGCCAATAATTATATATTTCATAGTAATAGATTTAGTTGATTAAAATCTCTTCGCTAGGATATCTGTAGTTTAAATGTCTTGCTTTTCGTAGAACAGCGATTAAAATGGTAAGCATACTCACCCTTCCAATAAACATAAGTGCTACAATTACCAGTTTGCTTGCGTCTGTTAGATGGGCGGTAATTCCCATACTTAACCCGACCGTGCCATAAGCCGAAAAACATTCGAACGCGATCTGCAGGGGCGTTTTATCTGAATCGAAAGTAACAATTAATATGGTTCCGATGCCAATGACCATTAAAGATAGGGAAATCAGCGCGAAAGCTCTTCTAACAGAAATGTCGGCTACTTCGCGTTTATATATTTCAATACGGTTTTTCCCCTTCGCCAGACTCAAAAAGTTCAACGTGGCGATGGCAAACGTACTGGTTTTAATACCCCCACCGGTAGACCCGGGAGAAGCCCCAATCCACATGAGTAAAATAACGATCATGAGGGTCGAAAAATGCAATGCAGAAGTATCTATGGTATTAAATCCGGCAGTACGTGGAGTTGCTGCGCCAAAGAAGGCCGTAACTACTTTTCCGAATCCTTTATGAATTGCGAGTGTATTGTCATATTCTAAAATATAGAAGAGAAAAGTGCCTCCGAATAGCAGGATAAAAGTGGTGCTGAGCACAATGCGGGTATTGATGTTTATTACCCACGGGCGGTGAAGCATTTGCTGTTTCGAGCGCCAGGGTAAAAATCGGTTGATCAGCAAATGTTTAAAATAGCTGAAGATGTTTAAAACAATAGGGAAACCGAGTCCGCCCAGAATAAACAACAAGGCTAAAATTATGTGCAACGGATAATTAAACCTGAACGCGGGTTCGTACAAACCATTGGGAAGGGTAGAAAATCCGGCGTTACAAAACCCCGAAATGGTATGAAAAATCGAAAAGAAAATCTCATCGCCAACCGTTCCACCCACCAGGTTTTTTTGAATATTGAAAAAAACAAGAATGGTTCCTATAAGTTCTATAAAAAAGGTGAGTAAAATGATCTTTTTCAGAACCGAAAAAACTTCGCCTATTTTGTTCATGTTCCCCATATCCTGCATCATCAGCTGATTTTCGTAAGAGCTCTGCCCCCTAAAAAAGTAACTGAAATAACTTGCAAAGGTCATTATGCCCAGACCTCCTAATTGTATAAGCACCACGATTACCGTTTGCCCAAAATCGGTAAAATAACTTCCCGTATCTACCACAACAAGCCCTGTTACGCACACCGCGCTGGTGGAAGTAAAAATTGCATCGATCACGGAGATGCCATGATAGGTAGCCTTAGGTAAAAGAAGAAGCACCGTGCCCAAGGCAATAATAAAGAGAAAACTAAGTATAAAAAGCTGCGCCGGATTTAGAGTACTTCGGGAAAAATGTATTTCGCGGTTAGAAAATTCCCTTATAAAATAAAGGAAGATAGCCAGGTGTAGCCACCCCTTATGATTAAAGAATTCAATGAACCCGAAAAGCGACTGAACGTCTCCCGCTCTTATCAGGAACAGAAAAATAAACAGGACAATAATTATAAAATCTATGACTTTAACCTTAAAGCTGGTTCTTTTTCCGGAGAAAATATATCTGAAAATAATAGATATAAAGCCCACGGCCAGCGAAACAAGATAAAACCGAATAACAAGGTTATTTATGGATTCACTTTTTTTGAAGCCGAGATCATAAATGGCTATAAAAACTGAAAACAGGCTTGTCCAGAATGAAAGCTGCTGAATGTAGTGGGAATATTTAGCAGGCCATCCAAAGGAATTCTTAAAGTCCAAATCTGGTAATTTAATTTTGAGAGATCAAAAGTACAGATAGAAGAGCAATTACAGCAAAATTAATTTACAAAATATTTTAGCGTTTGGTCTATTCCGTTGGTTTATAAGTGATTAAAATAAAAAGAAGGATGTTTTGCAACTGTGGGTATGGGGAAATATTGGTTACAAAAAAACCGCTGGTAAAGCGGTTTTTTTTTAGTAGTTCGATATTTCTCTAAATATCATCGAAACTAATGTCTGTAAACTTCTCGGCCGAAGGGCTTTTTGAAGCGGCTGGGGCTGCATCAACTTCTTCGT
>JBAVQO010000125.1:0-3573 GCA_049694135.1 Gillisia sp.
CCTGCTTTTTCTACCGCAGCCTCTACTTCATTTACCTTTAATTAACATTCCCACAAAAGCTCCTTTCTTTTTAGTTAGCAACAGTTTAAGTACCTTTGCCATCTTGATGAAAAATATGGTTGAAGCGGAAGAAAAAATTGAAGTATTAGGGGCACGAGTCCATAATTTAAAGAATATAGATGTTAGTATTCCCCGCGAAAAATTAGTGGTTATTACAGGCCTCTCCGGCTCCGGAAAATCTTCTCTGGCGTTTGATACTATTTATGCGGAAGGGCAACGTCGCTATATTGAAACTTTTTCGGCTTATGCCCGACAGTTTCTGGGTGGCTTGGAGCGTCCTGATGTAGACAAGATAGACGGCCTTTCCCCGGTGATTGCCATAGAGCAAAAAACAACGAGTAAAAATCCACGCAGTACCGTTGGAACTATTACCGAAATTTACGATTTTCTTCGGCTGCTCTTTGCCCGAACAGCAGACGCTTACAGTTATAACACCGGCGAAAAAATGGTGAGTTATACCGATGAGCAAATCAAAGACCTAATAACTCAGAACTTTAAAGGAAAAAAAGTAAACATCCTTGCTCCTGTCGTACGATCCCGAAAAGGCCATTATCGTGAGCTTTTTGAACAAATTGCAAGACAGGGATTTGTAAAAGTAAGAACCGACGGCGAAATTCGCGATCTGGTTAAGGGAATGAAACTGGATCGTTACAAAACTCATGACATTGAAATCGTGGTGGATCGGCTTCAGATTTCAGAAAATAAAGACACTGATAAAAGGCTTGGGGAAAGCATTAAAACCGCAATGTATCATGGAGATGATGTTTTGATGGTTCTGGAGCAGGATAAAAATGACGTGCGATATTTCAGCCGAAATTTAATGTGCCCCACCACCGGGATTTCTTACCCGAATCCTGAACCCAACAATTTTTCTTTTAATTCTCCAAAAGGCGCCTGCCCTGTCTGCAATGGGATTGGAACGCTACATCAGGTTAATATCGAAAAAATAATACCAGATCCTTCAAAAAGTATAAAATCAGGAGGACTCGCACCACATGGTCCTCAAAAAAAGAACTGGGTGTTTTCGCAACTGGAATTAATCGCAGAGCGCTTCGATTTTAAACTGAGCGATCCTATCTCTGAAATTCCTGAAGAAGGAAAAAAAATGATTCTTTATGGCGGAAAGGAAAAATTCTCTAAACAATCTAAATCTCTGGGAATCACAAGAGAATACAAAATAGATTTTGAAGGAATCGCCAATTTTATAGAAAGCACCTATAATAATAACGATTCGCGGTCGCTTAGAAGATGGGCCAAAGAATATATGGATAAAGTGGTATGTCCGGAATGTCAAGGTTCCAGGTTGCGGAAAGAATCCTTGTACTTTAAAGTAAATGGCCTGAATATCGCTGAACTTGCCGAAAAAGATATCACCGACCTCTCGGACTGGTTTTCGACTGTTTCCGAAAAATTGTCTGAAAAGCAGTTGCTTATTGCTTCTGAAGTTATAAAAGAAATTAGAACCAGACTTCAGTTTTTGGTAGATGTGGGTCTTACTTATTTATCGCTTAACAGAAGCTCAAAATCTCTTTCGGGAGGAGAAGCGCAACGCATTCGCCTGGCTACCCAAATAGGATCTCAACTGGTGGGAGTACTGTATATTTTAGACGAACCCAGTATAGGGCTTCACCAGCGGGATAACGAAAAGCTTATCAATTCGTTGATTTCACTTCGAGATCTGGGGAATTCTGTTATTGTCGTGGAACATGATAAAGACATGATAGAGCGTGCAGATCATGTTATAGATATCGGTCCCCGCGCCGGTAAACACGGAGGTGAGATAATCAGCGAAGGAACTCCCGAAGAAATAAAAAAACACGACACCATTACGGCCCGATATTTAAACGGTACTCAGGAAATAGAAGTCCCCAAAAAGCGGCGGCCCGGCAACGGAAAAAAAATAGTTTTGAAAGGAGCTACGGGAAACAACCTTAAAAACGTTTCGGTAGAATTTCCTCTTGGTAAAATGATTGCGGTTACAGGAGTCTCAGGAAGTGGGAAGTCCACTCTTATAAATGAAACTCTTTATCCCATTATGAACGCTCATTATTTTAACGGGGTTAAAGAACCCATGCCCTACACTTCTGTAAAAGGCCTGGATAATATAGATAAGGTAATCGACATAAATCAATCTCCCATAGGCCGTACCCCCCGCTCCAATCCTGCGACTTATACCGGAGTTTTTTCAGAGATTCGCAGCCTCTTTGCCAAAACTCCTGAAGCACTTATAAGGGGTTATAAACCCGGGCGATTCAGTTTTAATGTAAAGGGCGGAAGATGTGAGACTTGTAAAGGCGGAGGTTTACGCGTGATCGAAATGAATTTTCTTCCCGACGTATATGTGGAGTGCGAAACCTGCCAGGGAAAACGCTTCAATCGAGAAACACTGGAGATAAGATATAAAGGAAAGTCCATTTCAGATGTTTTGGAAATGACGATTAATGAAGCCACCGATTTTTTTGAATCTATCCCGAAAATTTATCGTAAGTTGAAAACCATTCAGGATGTAGGTCTTGGTTACATAACCCTTGGTCAACAGAGTACAACTCTTTCGGGAGGGGAAGCACAACGTATAAAACTCGCTACAGAACTTTCAAAAAGGGATACCGGCAACACGTTCTATATCTTAGATGAACCTACCACCGGTTTACATTTTGAAGATATCCGCGTATTGATGGATGTTCTTAACAAACTCACTAACAAGGGAAATACAGTGGTCATTATAGAACACAATCTGGATGTGATTAAAATGGCAGATTATATCATAGATATTGGGTACGAAGGTGGAAGAAACGGCGGTGAAGTTGTTGCCACGGGCACTCCTGAAGAAATAGTGAAGAACAAAAAAAGTTATACAGCACAATTCCTGAAAAAGGAACTAAAAAATTAAGATTTGAAAAGTAAATTAATGAAAGCACCACAAGGCAACAAGGCCTGGAACGAAATTAAAACGAACGACTCCTGGGCTATTTTTAAGATCATGGGAGAATTTGTAAAAGGGTATGAAAAATTAAGCCTTATAGGCCCCTGTGTATCCATTTTTGGATCTGCAAGAACCAAACCCGGCGACAAATATTATGAACTCACAGAACGGGTGGCAAAAAAAATAGTAGATCATGGCTATGGTGTCATAACCGGGGGCGGTCCCGGGATCATGGAAGCAGGAAATAAAGGAGCGCACCTTGGGGGCGGAACATCAGTTGGATTAAATATTGATCTTCCTTTCGAACAACACGACAATCCTTACATAGATCAGGATAAGAGCCTGGATTTCGATTATTTCTTTGTAAGAAAAGTAATGTTTGTAAAATATTCTCAGGGGTTCGTCGTGATGCCCGGAGGATTTGGAACCCTCGACGAGCTTTTTGAAGCTATTACCCTCATTCAAACCAACAAAGTAGACAAATTCCCCATTATACTTGTAGGTAAGGAATTCTGGGGCGGATTAATCGATTGGGTAAAAAATACACTTTTAGACACCTTTAAAAACATAGGAGAAAGTGATATCGACCT
>JBAVQO010000126.1:0-1777 GCA_049694135.1 Gillisia sp.
CTCCAGGTTTACCCCGGCATTGGCAGTAAGCTCCACTTTTTCTTCCAACTCTTTTAGAATCGCTAGGAGTTCTTCTACATTTTCTGCGGAATGTTTTTTCTGAAGATTGTAGATAAGCTGCAACCTGGCATTTACCATCTCCAGCTCTTCGGGACTTGCTTCTATTTTTTCCAGCGAATTTTCCATTTCCCCGGCAATATCATCTAATTCGATGATGGCGCTTTCCACCCGCTCCTGTAAAGCCGAATAAACATTCGAAAACCGGGCAATTTTTGAAAGATTGTTTCGCACTTCTTTTAAAGTAACCAGACTTCCAACCTCTTCCTGCTGAATGACACTTATGGCACTTCCAAGATGTTCACTTAGTGTCTCCACGTTGTTCAGCTCCTCGTAGCGGTTCTCGAGTTCCTCCTCCATTCCTGCTGTAAGACGGGCCTCGTGAAGCTCATTCATTAAAAACAGGTTGTAATCGTGTTCCCGGGCCGCCTGCGCCTGACTTTCCTTCAATTCTGAAAGATCCTGATGCAGCTTTTTCAGATTTTTAAGTTCCTTTTTATATGCTGAAAGCAACTCACCGGTCTTTGCCAAAGTATCGATCACCTGGAACTGGTACAGATTTTCGCCTAAACTTAACGTCTGATGCTGCCCATGAACGTCTATGAGTAAATCCCCCAGCTCAATAAGAACCGGTAGGGTAACAGGAGTATCATTTATAAAAGCTCGCGATTTTCCAGAAGGAAGAATTTCCCTGCGAATAATGGTTTGCGTTTCATAATCCAGATCTTCCCTTGTAAAAAAAGACTCTAAATTATAACTGCCAATACTGAAGATGCCTTCTATAATACATTTTTCTTCGGCGCTTCGCATCACACTGTAATCGGCACGTTTGCCCAGCAACAGTCCGAGAGCACCCAGCATAATGGACTTTCCGGCTCCCGTTTCTCCGGTTATTATCGTAAATCCCTTCTGAAAATCGATCTTGATATCTTCAATTAAGGCGTAATTTTTTATCGACAAAGAGTGTAGCAAATCCTGAAAATTTTAAGCTAAAGATACAAGAGAAATTCCATCTGCGCCAAACGGAAATTACTAGAATTTTATATTGCTCCAGTTTTCTGAATAAAGAGGCGCAATCTTGTTTAAAGTATCTACAAGATCGGTGATGGGAACTGAAGGGCCACCGCTAAAAATCTGCTCGATCTCCTGCGCCTTGGCATCGAAAAACACCCGGTTTAGCAACGAATTTGGTCGAACGTCATTCATCTTTTTTAGAGAAATAATGGCATTTGCGATCACTTTTTTTCCTGCCGCAGGATCTTTATGCATGATATCGAGCCCCAGACGATGGTATTCATATAAAGTATTGCGGTAATCTATAAATGCGTTTGCCAGCAAATCTGAATTCAATTTATAGCGGGAATGAGATCCATCTGAAGCTTTCCATCCCGCCGAACTTCCCTGCTGTGCGGTATTTACTATCCTGTTGGCTTCTTCGTAGTAAGCTGTTCCACCTTCTTTCTGAAAAGTATCTGCATCTAAACCAAGAATGGTAAAGGCATAATAAGAAAGCACCGAAACAAGATTGGAGGAATAGTTATTCTGGCTATATACAAGGGGTGCGAAATCCTGATAGGTAAAAGTAAACTGCGTATCATTAAAATTAAAAACCGGTGTAATCATAGAAGAACCAAATACCGGTCGCGATGATTGCACCTGGATTGAACCCGAAAAAGTATCGTTATTGTAACTGTTAATGGTAATAAACACACTGCAGTTT
>JBAVQO010000127.1:0-2751 GCA_049694135.1 Gillisia sp.
GTATCATTTGCATGACTGGCAACGAAAGGACATTACTGTTAAGACTAAGGAAATGAGTATTTCAAGACTGGTAAACGAAACCATTCTGGCCCTGCGCCGATTTTTAATCAACCAGAAAATAAACGAATTATCTTCGGTTATTCAAAAAAAGGAACCGGAAGATTCACGAGAAACCCTTGAGGATATTATGGATTATCAGACCCTGAAGAAAATGCTTTCCAACAAGCTGAACAGGGTTATGTAGTTCGCAGTTGAAGTAAACGGGACTGGTGAATAAGATCTGCCAGGTTGTCGACCTTGAGTTTCTTTAATAAACGAGTTTTATAGGTGCTCACCGTTTTTTCGTTGATGTCCAGCGCCTCGGCGATATCTTTATTTCGTTTTCCCGAAGCCAGGAGGTTCAGCACTTCAGATTCCCGGGTGGAAAGTCTTTTAAATTTGGAAATCAGCCCGTTTTCTTTTGAAATTCCGGAATTGATCTTTTCGGTAATGCTTTTATTCAGGTAAATTCCCCCTCTCGCCACCTGTTGTATGGCCGATTTTAAATTTTCTAAGGAAACGGTCTTAGATATATAACCTGCCGCTCCGGCTTTTATGGCACTCAGCGCGTACATTTCTTCAGGATGGCAACTGAAGATCAGGATTTTTGCCCCCGGAAATTCAGATTTTATAGTTCGAACTGCGGTAATTCCGTTTATTTGCGGAAGGTCGATCTCCATGATAAGCACGTCGGGGAGCCGTTGTTTCAACGATTTAAAAAGTTCGTTTCCGGAAGTTGCATTTCCGATGATTTCGATCTCCTGATGCGAACTTAAGATCGAAGAAATTCCTGCCCTGGTAATAGGGTGATGATCTGCAATTAAAACTGTGCTCATAAATTAAAAATTGACACTAAAAATTACAGCAGTAGGGTGAATGTAATTTAGCTGATTAACATACTGATGATTAAAAATAGCCCAATCTATCCTTAAACATTAAGCAAGTTTTTAATAATCGATGAAAGTGTCAATTTTTAAGATGAAGTGGTATTTCGCACACAGGAATAGGTTTCATTTTATGTGCATTGGAGGCATGAAGGTGTTTATAAATTCCCAAAACCACACGTTCTCTTTCAGAAAAGTCTGCGGAAGTTTTTTCCTGTTCGTCCAACTGCATGGCCCATTCTAATTCTGCGTAGCTTGCCCCCAGCTGGTCTTCGTCTGTGCGGCTATCGCCAAACAATCCATCGGTAGGAGGAGCTTGCTGGATCTCGGGGTTTACATTCAAAAATCGAGCGATTTTGTATACTTCGCTCTTAAGTAAATCGGCAATGGGACTGAGGTCAACGCCACCATCTCCGTACTTGGTGTAAAATCCTACACCAAAATCTTCTATTTTATTTCCGGTACCGGCAACCAAAAGCTTATGCAAACCCGCGAAATAATATAAAGTCGTCATTCTTAATCTTGCTCGGCTGTTCGCCAAAGAAAGATTGAGCAAATCGTTTGGCTGAGCTTCGGGTAACACCTGTTGAAATTCATCGAAAACAGGAGTAAGATCTACTTCAACATTGGTAACGTTGGCAAAATGTTTCTTTAGAAACTCTATATGCTTTTCGGCTCTCGAAATCTGATTTTCGGCCTGATGTATAGGCATTTCAAGGCATAAAGTACGCAAACCGGTAAGAGCACAAAGCGAAGAGGTGACTGCAGAATCGATTCCTCCGCTAATTCCCACTACAAATCCATTCATATTTGATGTGGTGGCATAATCTTTAAGCCAGTTAACAATGTAATTTACCACCTTTTCCGTCTGCATAAATTTGGGTGTTTAAATTTGTAAGTAATACCTTTGCCTGCAAATTTACATATTGGTATATAATTTCAAAAAGTAGCCTTCGTTAAAGGCATCACAATATAAGGAAATGCTTAAAAAGATTCTAATTATTCTGGTGATCGCATCTTTTTTTTCCTGCTCGAAAGAGTCTCAGAGGGAAAAGGAAATCGAGAAAATCCCAGTGAGTTTTAAGGTAGTTCGGTTCGATCAAAAATTCGCAGATGTGAATGAACAGACGCTGCCGGCTTTAAAGGCGGAATATCCTTTCTTATTTCCGAAAAGATATCCTGACAGCGTATGGGTAAATAAAATCCATGACACCATTCAGCAGGCGTTAAACAAGGCGGTTACCAAAGCTTATCCGGAATTTTCTGAAGAAGAAAACGATTTGCAGTCCCTTTTTCAGCATATAAAATATTATTTTCCCGATTTTACCCCGCCTACGGTTATCACCATAACTTCAGATGTAGATTATAAACATAAAGTGCTTTTAAGTAATGATTATCTCTTTATTGCTCTGGACACTTACTTAGGAAAAGAACACCCTTTTTATATAGGTATTCAGCAATATTTGAAAAAGAACTTTAAAAAAGATCAGATCCTTCCGGATGTAGCCACAGAAATTGCGAAAAAATACGTTCCCGAACCCAAAGAAAAGACCTTTCTTTCCCATATGCTATACTACGGAAAAATCCTTTATCTGAAGGATCGGTGGCTACCTGAGACGCCTGATTATTTAAAAATTGGATATACCAAGGAAGAACTGGATTGGGCGAAAAGTAACGAAGAACAGATTTGGCGATATTTTGTGGAAAAGGAAGTTATTTTTGATTCGGATACCGAATTATATTCCAGATTTTTATATCCGGCTCCTTTTTCGAAATTTCACCTGATGCTCGACAATGAATCTCCCGATAGAATTGGGCAGTACATAGG
>JBAVQO010000128.1:0-2517 GCA_049694135.1 Gillisia sp.
GATGATAAATTAGTGGGAGGCGAATTTGAGATGGACATGCCTTCTATTAATGTTACTGATTTAAGCGGAGAAGGAAAAGAAAAACTGGAAGGTCACTTAAAATCTGAAGACTTTTTTGGAGTAGAAAAACACCCTGTTTCAAAACTGGTTTTTAATAGTGTGGCCAAAAAAGACGACGGCACCTACGGTGTGGTTGGAAATTTAACCATTAAAGAACATACCAACCCGGTAACTTTCGATCTTGATTTAAATGGAGATTCCGCATACACCGCCCTAACTATAGATCGCACTAAATATCATGTAAAATATGGTTCAGGAAGTTTTTTCCAAAATCTTGGTGACAATACCATTTATGATAATTTTGAACTGGATGTGAATTTAAAACTCTCTCAGAATTAATTCAGCATATTTTAATTAAACAGAGGTTAAAATTTGAACCTCTGTTTGATTTTTAAACCATATTTTCTCAAATCCTTTTGGAAATTCAAATTTCAGGAGTATATTTGACGTCAATGAAAAATAAAACAGTACATACCTGGTGGTGGAAAAGTTTACCTCGCACGTCGTGAAGTAACACTGCTATAGTATGTATCAATATACAAAAGGCTTGTCTCACGACAAGCCTTATTTTTTTTGGTCTTAGGCCGTATTTAAGCATCCTGTCTCTTCAAAAAGAGATGAATTTTTAAGAAAAAATATGTACAAGTTAAAAACCACCTTTAAAAAAATTCTTGCAGATACTATTACTCCGGTAAGTGTCTACCTAAAAATTCGCGATAAATATCCCAACAGCCTTTTACTTGAAAGCAGCGACTATCATGCCAGCGATAATAGTTTTTCCTACATCTGCTGCAATCCCATTGCTTCTTTTAAGATACAGAACGAACAACTGGAACTCCAGTTTCCGGACGGGAGTCAAAACTTAAGAAATTTGTCTTCCGAAGATGATATCCCCGGCCTTCTTCAAGAGTTTTCAGACACTTTTACGACCGATAACTTAGAGTTCAAATTCATAAACAATGGTTTATTTGGATATATAGCTTATGATGGAGTGAAGTTTTTCGAGAATATAGAAATCGCTTCCAAAGAAGGCGATCTTCAAATCCCTGATATTTATTATGCTATTTATCAGAATATTATTGCCATAAACCATTTTAACAACGAGGCCTATATTTTCGATCATAATTACGAGGCTGCGAACAATCTTGAAGAGATTGAACAGGTTCTGAAAGTTAAAAATTTCGCAACTTACAATTTTGAACGACAGGAAAATGTACAATCTAATTTAAGTGACGAAGAATTCAGAAAAAATGTGCGTATGGGCAAGGAACATTGCCAGCGTGGTGATGTTTTTCAACTGGTGCTCTCGCGCAGATTTTCTCAGAAATTTAAAGGCGATGAATTCAATGTCTACCGGGCGTTGCGCAGTGTGAATCCTTCGCCTTACCTCTTCTATTTCGATTATGGCAATTTTAAGATCTTCGGAAGTTCTCCGGAAGCTCAACTTATAGTAAAAGAAGGACAGGCTGAGATTCATCCTATTGCCGGCACTTTTAAACGAACGGGGAATGACGAGCAGGATTCTTTTCTGGCAAAGGAATTGGCAAAAGACGATAAAGAAAATTCAGAACACGTAATGCTGGTAGATCTTGCCCGAAACGATTTAAGCCGGCATTGTACAAATGTTTCCGTAGAAAAATATAAGGAAATTCAGTTCTTTTCGCACGTAATACATCTGGTAAGCAAAGTAACCGGAGAAAAACAGCAGGAAACAGGAACTATGCAGATCGTTGCCGATACATTTCCTGCTGGAACTTTAAGTGGCGCACCAAAGCATAGCGCGATGAGCCTGATTGAAAAGTACGAAAATGTAAACCGAAGTGCATATGGTGGCGCAATAGGTTTTATGGACTTTCACGGAAACTTTAACCACGCGATTATTATTCGCTCGTTTGTTAGCAAAAATCACAGATTGCATTACCAGGCTGGTGCAGGAATTGTTTCCGGCTCAAAAGAAGAAAATGAATTACAGGAAGTGTATAATAAATTGGGCGCTTTAACCAAAGCCCTTGAAATTGCTGAAAAGATGTAAGTTTTCCCTGGCGACAGAAAAAACAGACTTAAGCTCTAAATGAGATATAAAAAATGAAAAAGGCAGACATAAATAGAGAACTCCACACAAAAAAGGTACTTGTTATAGATAATTACGATTCGTTTGTGTACAATCTTGTGCATTATCTGGAAGAGCTGGATTGCGACGTTACAGTAAAAAGAAACAACCAAATAACCCTGGAAGAGATCGTTAATTTTGAAAAGATACTTCTATCTCCAGGACCCGGAATTCCTAATGAAGCGGGACTTTTAAAGGAAATCGTTAAAGAATATTCCGCTTCAAAAAGTATTCTTGGAGTGTGCCTGGGGCAACAGGCCATCGGGGAGGTTTTTGGAGGAGAATTAATTAACCTGAACACGGTTTTTCACGGTGTGGCCACCAAAATCGAGATCTGTGTGGAGGAC
>JBAVQO010000129.1:0-2258 GCA_049694135.1 Gillisia sp.
CTCTGCGAAACATCTACGTTGGTTCTGGAAACATATCTTCTGTACCTCGCAGGTATCTCTGTCTGCTCATTGGTCATTAAATATTTCATTCTTTCCAAATAAGCGCGTTGAAGGTTTCTGCGGTATAAATCTATTTTTTTACCTGTATTCAGTTCACTCCAGATTCCTTTTCTTAGCTCTGCCATCATCTGTGTAAGTGAATAGGCTTTATTTCCGTTAATCTGGGAATTTTCTACCAGGCGTTGCATTCTTCCGAAGTCTAAGATATTATTCAAGGTTCTTTCCTGAATATTTCGGATCCTCTCCACATTTCCATCAAATTCAATCTTGTTGAAGATGTTTTCGTCGATAAGCCATTGCGGGGTATCGAACAATTCATCCTGAAGAAAAGCCATGGCTTTTGCCTGTTTTTCTTCAGGAACATGAGTGTAAACGGCTCCATCCTGATCGTAGGTTTTATAGATTTCATAAACACCGCCAATATTTGCGGTTACGTGGCCCATGTATCGGTTATATTGAGCGAGTACCTGACCATACATGGTTTGAAGATCATCGTAGTTTTTACCATCTTCCGCAGTCCACTCTATCAGATGCGGCATGATGCGTTTCAGGTTCTTAATTCCATACTGGCTGGCAAGAACCGCATCGTCGCCGAGATCTTCGGTTTGTGAACTCGGATCTATAACGCCGCCACTTTGCTGGCTTCCGAAGCGATAAATAGGATCTCCGGCGTGTTTTAAGATCATTTGATCGAGAATCTTTTTCTCCTGTTCCTGAGTTTTTCCGGGAAATCTACGATAACCCCACTCGATGGCATATTTGTCGTAAGGCCCGATATTGGGCATTAAAGCCACTCCCTTATCTTCGGGTTGAGCCACGTAATTAAAACGGGCATAATCCATAATAGAAGGAGCGGTTCCATATTTTTTAGTGAAATCGGCATCACGCAATTTTTCAACAGGATAGGCCGGGCTGCTTCCCATATTGTGCGGTAAACCAAGGGTATGTCCCACTTCGTGAGAAGAAACAAAACGTATCAGCCTTCCCATAACAGAATCTTTAAAAGCCACATTTCGTGCTTCAGGATTTATAGCAGCTGTCTGCACAAAATACCAGTCTCTTAATAAAGACATCACATTATGATACCAGTTGATATCGGATTCCAGAATTTCTCCGGAACGCGGATCGCTTACGTGAGGCCCGTTTGCATTTTCGATAGGTGAAGCCAAATAACGAACTACAGAATACCGAACATCTTCGGGGCTGTATTCGGGGTCTTCTTCGGGTGTGGGAGCTTCTTTAGCGATTATTGCATCTTTAAAACCTGCGGCCTCAAAGGCTTTTTGCCAGTCTTCGATTCCCTGTTTAATATAAGGTCTCCATTTTTTAGGCGTTGCACGATCTATATAATAAACAATTTGTTTTTTTGGCACTACCAGTTCGCCACGTTCATATTTCTCGATATCTTCATCTTTCGGTTCCAGTCTCCAACGATCCAGATAATGCACGGTTTTGCTTTCCTGCACATTTAGTCCATAGTCGGTTTGCCCGGAGGTGAACCAGCCCACACGTTGGTCGAAGTAGCGACGTTTCATTGGCTCCTTCGGAAGAAGGATCATGGAGTTGCTGAATTCAAGAGAAATAGAACCTGTGCTCGCGTTCGATGGCGGATCGCCGGCATTATAGGTTTTTACATGCCGAATTTCGATGTTTTCAGGATAACTGCGAATAGTATCTATATAAGAACGGCTTTCGTCGAGGCGTGAAACTTTGTACTGTTTACGGTCTCTTTCCGGAAGTCCTAAAGCCATGACATCTTTGGTGTAAAGATCGGTAACGTTAATAACGTAGCTGTTATTCAGGGAGTCTTTATGTATGGCTTTAATAGGAAAACTTTGCAGAATGGGTTCAAAATTAGAGTTTACCACTGCTTCGTGAATAGGAAGCGAATCTGCCGCATAAACATCGTAAGAGACAACTCGTAGAAGGACATTATTGTCCCGATGCTGCCAACGCTGCACCTGAGTGTTTTGTTTTCCGCCGCCAAAACCAATGCCACTTGCGGTTTTTGCAATTCGGGTAACCGTAAGCATTTCACGGTCGAAAAGACTGTCCGGGATTTCATAAAAATATTCATCGCCTACCTTGTGTACCGTAAACAAACCTTTGTCTGACTTGGCTTCTTTGGTGATAACTGAAGAGTAGGGTTTAATTCCGTTTTTGTCCTTCTTTTCCGATTTTTCTGAAGTTTGTGCCAT
>JBAVQO010000130.1:0-2343 GCA_049694135.1 Gillisia sp.
GAAAATGCACCGCCTGATCTTTTTCTGAAATACTTTTGAAATAGTCCTTCGAATTTTCGAGTACCTTATGTTTTATAGTAGGCAATTCTTTTGAATGCAGCTTGGGATTATTGGTAGGATCCGGAAAGGAAAGAAAATCACTGAAGTTATGATATTGACCCCCGGGCATCATATCTATCTTTCCTAATTTCAACAGCTTTCGCAACTTCTTTTTTACCTCTTTCGGCATTTTTGCATCGTAGAGCAGTCGGGTTGGCTGCCCATCGGTTCTTTGTGCCAGTGAAGCGTAGATTTTTTCGGCAAGTTCTCCATCCACCTCATTATCTATATATAATTCTGCATCACGCGACATTTTTATCTCGAAGATGCCTAAAACTTCTTCGGAAGGAAAAAAAGAAGGAACACAAAAACGAACTATATCATCGAGATAAGTGATTTTATGATCTTTAAACTGAAGGAATCTTCCTAAAGCATCGGTAGGAATATTTACTATTCCAATTTTTTCAGAAGATGTAAAAGTTACCGCGAAATAAAGCGTATTATTTTCCAGGAACAATTCTTCTTCCTTTTCTGTATCTATAAGTTTGGGTTTAACGAGGGATCCAACATGGGCATTAAAGTAGTGTCTGGCGAACTCCTGTTCTTTTTCATTAAAATCCTGACATTCTACGATATGAATGCCATTTCTGGCTAATTCAGGAACGATTTCTTCATGATAAATCTTCCCAAAAGCGTCCTGCTGCTTTTTTACTTCTTCAAGAATCTTTTTCGTGATTTTATTGGGCCGAAGAGCGAGCTTTTTTCGGATACTTTTTTCTACCCTTTTAATCTGCCGAAGTTGAGAAACTCTAACTCCAAAATATTCATCGAGATTAGAGGAAAAAATAGCGAGAAATTTTATTCTTTCAAACAGGGGATTCCTGGTATCTTCTGCCTCCTGCAAGACCCGTTCGTTAAAACTCAACCAGTTTAGGTCGCGATGTTTTAAACGGTTCTCGTTGGTGTGCAGCATAGATTTTTAATTTCTTCAAAAATACAAAGATGCAAAGGGGCTAAAATTAAATATTGTGTTAAAAGAAAAGCTTAAGACACAATGTCTTTCAGTGCCTGCTCGATCAATTTTGTGGTAATTCCTGAAGAATCCCTGCTAAATTCACCCGTTGCCCGGTTGGCAATGATAGCATTAAGCGAAACGGCACGATGCCCTAATAATTTGGAAAGGGCATAAATTCCTGAAGTTTCCATTTCGAGGTTAGTTATTTTTTTTCCTTCATACTCAAAACTGTACAACTTATCGTTCAAATTATTATCCCGAACCGGCAACCTTAAAACCCTCCCTTGCGGACCATAAAACCCACAATTGGTAACGGTGATTCCCCTATAAAAATCTTTCTGAAATTTACCCGCGAGCTCTGAACTGCAGGAAACAGCATAAGGTGTTCCCTGATCTGACTCCCAGTTTATATGTGCCATAAAATCGCTTGCCATATGAGTATTTAGAATATTATCGTCTACATAAAAATTCATCAAAGGATCGAAGCCAATTCCCATTTCTGAAACGAGAAAAGAATCGATGGGGATTTCTTTTTGAATAGAACCCGAAGTCCCAATCCTTATAATATCGAGAGAGGTGAGCTTATCTTTTATTTCCCGCGTCTGGAAATCGATATTTACCAACGCATCTAATTCGTTTAGAACAATATCGATATTATCGGTTCCTATTCCTGTGGAAACCACACTTATTCTTTTTCCTCTGTAAGTTCCGGTTTGGGTATGAAATTCCCTTTTCCGGATGCTGAATTCCACTTCATCAAAATATTTGGTCACCTTGTCCACGCGGTCAGGATCTCCAACGGTGATTATTGTTGTGGCAATATTTTCTGGACGAAGATTTAAATGGTAAATACTTCCGTCTCTGTTCTGAATAAATTCTGATGGTTTTAAACTCATTTTATAATTTTAAGATGCTGTGATCGGTAGAGTCGTAGAGATAATCGTAAAGCTTTACTCCACCTAAATATTCGTCGTTTTTCAATCGTTGATAAAAATTTCGTTTTCCTTCCAGGGCTTCTTCACCTTCGGTAGTAAGCACAATTTGCTGCTCTTTCTGCTCATACAAAAAACTTATTTTAGTCAGCAGTCTTCGAATTTGTTTTTCGCTGTACCCGTAGTAGCCCTGATATTCGAGGGTATAACCCACCAAATGATTTAGATTGGACACTTTATTGGAGTCAATAATCTTCAAAACATTTTTTTCCAGCGTATTTAACCCTGTGGCGGCATTTGGAAATCTTTCAATATGAGCCCGAATACAACTGGATAAATATTCGAAATTGGTTTTTT
>JBAVQO010000131.1:0-2020 GCA_049694135.1 Gillisia sp.
GAGGAGCTTTTTAAGACGGTAAGAAAGGCAGATGTTTTTGTGTACGGAAGTTTAGCCTCCAGAGACGATATCAGCAAAAATACCATGGTGGAGTTACTAAAGGTGGCTCCTTATAAGGTTTTTGACCTCAATTTACGCTCCCCCCATTATTCTTCTGATTTACTACTGAAACTTATTCATTATGCAGATTTTATAAAATTCAATGATGATGAACTTTTTGAGTTTGCGGAAATGATAGATTCACCCTTTAATAGTCTGGAGCAAAATTTAAGATTTATTGCAGAAAAAAGTCCGGCAAAAACTATTTGTGTGACTAAAGGAAGGCATGGGGCCGTTTTGTTACACCGGGGAAAACTTTTTTACAACAGCGGGTACAACATAAAGGTAAAAGACACGGTGGGAGCGGGAGACTCTTTTTTAGCATCTCTTATCGCAAAATTATTCAATGATGAATCTCCCCAGGAATCTTTAGATTTCGCCTGTGCGATGGGAGCTTTGGTCGCTTCTCATGAAGGAGCGAACCCGCTGATATCTTCAGAAGAAATCCAAAAATTTATGTTCCCAACCCAATAGTTCCTGACCCGGCCACTTAACCGGAAAGAAGAAAAATTAAAATTTCAGTAATATATAAAAATCAAAAGCCTCAGAAATTCTGAAGCTTTTGACCATTTGTTGGTTAGCAGTTATTTAATAATTAAACGTTTTGCAAAGGATTGTCCCTTATCTGTAAATAACTTGTAGATGTAAGTTCCACTCATAAGATTTCTTCTTTCAAATCCCACTTCGTATACCTGATTCGCATTTACTTTTCCTTCGAAAAGAGTTTCAATAAGTCTTCCTGAAAAATCATAGATATTCAGTTGCACATTACTGTCTTCTTTTAAAGTAAATCTGATACTGGCAGAAGTTACCACAGGATTTGGAGAAAGAGCAAAAGTCTCTAAAACTTCCGGATTTAAATCCTGCATTATAATAGTGGGGTTGGTTACCACATTTTCTGAAGATTTATTATTTCCTTTAGGTTTATGAATTACTATAGATCCTCCGCCCAATTGGGTTGCGGCATCTGAATTTTCGTCTGTAGCCCATTGGTTATCGTAAAGAACTTCATTAGAATTGTCTTTCCAGATTTTAATTCTGAATTTATCGATTCCACCACCATTTACATCGCCATCCACAGCGATTAAAAGGAATTTATGGTCGCCGGTACCGTTTATGGTTCCATGACCACGATACGTAGCCTTTGCACCGGAAATTACAAGCGACATATCGTCATGAGAAGTGCTCTTGAAATCTACATCTCCGGCTTTGAATTGGAAGTTGGTATTTCCATCGACTTCGTTCATATTGTTCTTGCCGTTTTTGTATTTAGCATTGAATCCGAAGTTCGCTTTTCCCTGTGCCGAAGCCATTGCGCCACTCATATTACCAGGATTGGAATAGATCCATCCGCCTCCGGTTACAAATCCGCCGTTGGGATCGTAAACCGGTAAATAGGCTATTGATTCTGAACAACCTCCGCCGGCAATTGCCGTTACTTTATAGACATCAACTCCAAGGCCTGAAACCTCGAGGGTTGCAATTCCATTACCATCTGATAAATTACTACCTTTTAACTCACCATTTAAATAAAAATTAATCTGAACTCCTGAAACAGCGGGAGAAACACTTGCTTTTAAGGTGGCAGTATTTCCAACCTGTACAGGAGAACTACTATCACTTGCATCGATGGTAACGGAGTTAATAGTTAGAGTGCCGTTTACATAATTAAAACTGTAATTATTATCGACTCCTCCAGAAGGCACTATATCGTATCCGGTTCCGGTACTATTAATATCGGCGGAAGTGGTTGCGACAGGTTTGGTATGGAGAAAATCTTCATCTTCTCCTGGTACAAAACCTGAATAACCAACTGTAAAATCGGGATTTGTGTGGCCGCAGTATTTGGTTTGGTTATCTCCGGTGACAGTGAGAAGAGCTTTACCGATCACATCATTTACTGAACCACTGGTGTCGTTGT
>JBAVQO010000132.1:0-1639 GCA_049694135.1 Gillisia sp.
GTCTCTCTTTGGGTGCAAAATTAGATGCTAATAACCCCTGTTTTTGCAACCTTTGTTACAGAGACCAGGAAAAACTAACATGTTGATCAAATAAGTTTATGAACTCCAATAAAAACAGGGATAAACATCTATTTAAACAGGAGAATTATTTTATGAAGAAATAAAATTGATTTCCAGGTCGCGAGTTATTTACTGCAATCAGAAATTTTGAACGCTAAATTTTTAGAATATTAGCGTCTTATTCTTCCGAAAAAAGAAACCGTACATGGGGATTGTTGATTTCTAAAAGCGGTAAAGGAACAAATAGAAGAGTTGGTTGTTTAATGAGTTTTTCCAGCCTTTAAAATGATTTTCCAGGTAGCTTTTTTAGGAGAGTTTTCTTTCCAGGCAGAACGAAGTTTTTTTTCTATTACGGGAACAGGATCTGCATTTTTAGCTTCTTTATAGCGCTGTACAGCACTCCAACTTTTAAAAAGTCCCAATAAATCGTCCAGGTTAATTTCCTTTGTGAAGCTAAAATCGGGAGTTTTAAATTCTTCGAAAGGGAAGGGAAGGGTTTTATATTGATTGGAAACTAATTTGTTTTCTTATAACTCCATACCGCCAGGCCGTTCATAATAAACGCATATAAAGCTATAATTGAAAGCTGCGGCACGATATCCTGAAAGCCGGATCCCTTCAGCATTACCATTCGAATAATTTCAACAAAATACCTGATTGGGTTAAAAAGCGTGATATTTTGTGCCCATTCCGGCATGCTTTCAATGGGCGTGAACAATCCGCTCATCAAAATAAATATCACCACAAAAAACCAGGCGATAAACATTGCTTGCTGTTGGGTATCGGTATAATTAGAAATCAATAATCCCATTCCGAGGATCACCAGTAAATAAACCGAGGTAAATAAATAGATGAGCCCGATATTACCCAGCATAGGCACGTTAAAAATAATTTTGGCTATAAGAAGGCCCACCGTTAAAATAAGCAGGCCCAAAATCCAGAACGGAAATAATTTTCCTATTATAAACTGGTATTTTTTTATGGGAGTTACATTGATTTGCTCCAGGATACCAGTTTCCTTTTCCCTTACGATATTCATTCCTGAAAGGAATAGTGTAAGCATACTTATCAAAAGCACCAAAATACCGGGAACCATAAAAGTTTTATAATTTAAGGTTTTATTGTACCAAAAAGAGGGAACGGTAAGGACGTCAATTTGATTCGGAATTTGGTTTTCCTTTAAAATCAGGTCTATCATAATGCTTTGGTTGTATTCTTTCACTATCTGTTGAATATACACGTTTTCTATACCGGCTTGGGCACCGTCAATTGCATTTATATAAAGCGCCAGGTCGGATTTTCTGTATTTAACAAGATTGCGTTGAAAATACCGGGGTATCTCTAAAATAACATCTACCTTCCCTTCCTTCATGGCTTTATCTGCAATTTTTTTGGAAGGAAAATTCTTCAGCACATTAAAATAAGCCGAAGCTTCAAATTTACCTACCAATGCTCTGGATGTAGGAGTTTTATCGTGGTCTATATATGAAAATGAGATGTTTTTAACATCAAAAGTAGCTGCATTTGAAAGGATAATGAGTTGCAGCAATGGCAACACAAAAATGATGGGCAACATCCC
>JBAVQO010000133.1:0-3111 GCA_049694135.1 Gillisia sp.
GTTACAGGTTGAGTTTACGAAGCATTTTTCAGCATTTTATAAGCTTCATCAATATAAATATAAAAATCGGGAGCGTGTGGATCTTTCTCGGTATGTTTCATCAAATCTTTTCCTAGCCGTACAATAATCAGTTGATCTTGTGGAATAACAATCACATACTGGCCTAAAACGCCCCGCATATAAAAAATGCGTTTGTTCCTGTAATTTTTCAACCAGAACCCATAACCATATTCCGGAGATTCCTTAAATCTTGGATGGGTGGCTTTTTCTACAAAAGCAGTATCTAAAATTTGATTTCCGTTCCAATTGCCTTCGTGTTCATACAATTTTCCAAAGCGGGCAAAGTCGCGGGCATTTGATGCGATACAACAATAAGCTTTCTCCATTCCACTTTTTCGGCTATCCAGCTGCCATAAAGCATCATTTTTCATCCCCAGCGGCTTCCAGAAATTTTCGCTGAGATACTGGCTAAGGGTTTTTCCTGTGGCTTTTTCTATGAGCATTCCCAGAAGAATGATATTGCCACTCAAATATTTAAATGAAGTCCCGGGTTTTCCCGTGACTTTAAGATCAAGCGCTTCTTTTCTGATGTTTTTTCCGAAGTAGGCGCGGGCAGTTTCGGAAAAAGGATTGTAATAATCTTCGTTCCAGTTTAGCCCGGAAGACATAGAAGCTAAATCGCCAACTGTTAAAGATTTATCGAAGCTGGGAAAGAAATCAGAAACCGGTTCCTGCAGACTTTTGATTTTGCCTTCTTCGATAGCCTTTCCCAGTAAGGAAACCGTGATGGATTTCGCCATAGAAAAAGAGTTTGTTTTAGAATCCGGCCCGTAACCATCGTAGTATTTTTCAAACCAAATACTGTCATTTTTAATGATCAGGTAAGCTACCGTGCCGAGATCTTTGTTGGTTCTCTGAAGTTTTTCTGTAGGCGTGGCAACATTGTATTCTTTAGATTCCGGCCAGGGCTCATAATTTTTTCCTGCTGAAATTTCACGGTTTTGAAATTCAGGATAATCGTCGATATAAGCCGTGGCGTGCCCTTTAAGATAGATAACTTTTATGCCTTTCAGGATATATTCGTAGTTGAAGATGTACAATAACAGAACCAATAATGCGACAACGCCAGCTATTATACCAATGATCCGAAGAAAAACTTTCATGGAAATAAATGTAGCAAAAATTCTACTGCTGTCTAGAAGAAGAAAGAGAAGAGAAATTTTAAATTTTAAATTCTGAATTTTGAATTATCTGAGCCTTCGAATCCGCTCAGGCGGACGGAAATTGTTTTGAATTCTGAATGCTGAATTTTGAATGGTTCCGCTCAGGCGGACAAAATTAGTTGCTTCGCTGAGCCTGTAGAAGCGTGGCAATATTAAAAAAGACTTTGTTGTGCCGGTGGATTTTCATGTTCTAACAGCCATTTTTTACGCCACAACCCCCCTGCGTAGCCGGTGAGGGAGCCGTCGCTTCCAATCACCCGGTGACAGGGAATAACAACCCATAATGGGTTTTTCCCGTTCGCAGCCGCTACTGCCCGAATGGCTTTTACATCACCAAGAGTAGTAGATAACTGCTGATAAGAAACGGTTTTTCCGTAAGGAATTTCCTGAAGCGCAATCCATACTTTTTTCTGAAAACTCGTGCCCTGCGGATTCAATTTCAGACTAAAATTCTGAAGATTTCCTTTAAAATAGGAATTCAGTTGATGTACAGCTTCTTCTAATTCTACAGGAATTTCTTCAGAAGGAGCAACATTTTCGTCGCTTATTCTGATTTCGGAAATTCCATCTTCATTTCCTGAAATTTCAGCAATTCCCAGAGGAGTTTTAATATAGGTTCGAAGAAAATCCATTCACCTTTAAATTAAGAAAACGGAAAAATACAGCTATTTTTTCAAAGATCAAGACAGCAGTTTTACCGCATCTTTTGCAAAATAACTGGCAATCATACTGGCACCGGCACGTTTTATAGCCAGCAACTGCTCCATCATCACTTCATCGTGATTCAACCATCCTTTTTCAGCCGCTGCTTTTATCATCGCGTATTCGCCGCTCACCTGATACACCGCAACCGGCACATTAACTGCATTTCTGATGTCCCGTACGATATCCAGATAACACAATCCCGGTTTTACCATCACGATATCTGCGCCTTCTTCAATATCCAGTAAAGTTTCTTTGACTGCTTCTTCACGGTTGGAAGGATCCATTTGGTAGGTTTTTTTGTCTCCAAAACCGGGCGCAGAATCCAGGGCATCTCTAAAAGGGCCGTAAAAAGCGGAAGCATACTTGGCGCTATAGCTCATTATTCCGGTGTCGTGGAAACCTTCATCTTCCAGTAAAGTTCTGATTTCGAAAATCCGGCCATCCATCATGTCACTTGGCGCCACAAAATCGGCTCCGGCGCGAGCGTGCGTGAGCGACATTTCGGCAAGAATTGCTGTGGTGTCATCATTCAGAATTTTTCCGTCGGCAACAATTCCATCGTGGCCGTAAGAAGAATACGGATCCATTGCCACGTCGGTCATCACGAGCATTTCAGGAACCGCGTTCTTAACCGATTTTATCGCGCGTTGCATTAAGCCTTCAGGATTTATAGCTTCTTTACCGGCGTTATCTTTAAGATTATCAGGTACTTTTACAAAGAGTAAAACCGACTTCAGCCCCATACTCCAAAGTTCTTTTACCTCTTTTTCCAGAAGATCAAGGCTGAATCTGAAATAATTAGGCATAGAAGAGATCTCTTCTTTTACATTCTTGCCTTCAACCACAAAAAGCGGGACAATAAAATCGTTTGCTGTTACTGTGTTTTCTCGTACAAGACTGCGAATAGCTTCGCTGGTTCTTAATCTTCGGTATCTTTTTAGTGGAAACATGGTTCTTAGGTTTTAAGTTTTCAGCTTTAAACTATAAGTTTTTAGCTGAAAGGTTATAGCGTTTGTTTTATCTTTTTGATAAGAGAAAACAGCATTTTCTTTATTTCCTCTACTTTAGCAAGCAAATTTTCTGACTCAGTTTTCTCGATAAACTTCAATTCACACGAAGCAAAAATCAGATATTCCAGTTCAAAGGCAGATCCTGAGGCTATATATAAAAATCTGGAAAATTC
>JBAVQO010000134.1:0-6262 GCA_049694135.1 Gillisia sp.
GGCAACAAGCTGGCCGACGCAGGTTTCCAGGTGCATTTGCTGGACCAGAGAAATCACGGCCGCAGTCCGCATACTTCAGAAATGACGTACAAAGCTATGGCAGAAGATGTTTATAATTATTGCAAAGAACATCAACTTGAGCATGTTATTTTGCTGGGCCATTCCATGGGTGGAAAAACAGCTATGTACGCTGCTGCAGAATATCCTGAACTTTTCGATAAACTCGTAGTTGTAGATATTAGTCCAAAATATTATGCGCCACATCATCAAAAAATTATGGAAGGCCTTGCGGCTCTCGATAAAGAAAAATTCACCTCGCGTGGCGATGCTGAAGATTTTCTCAAAAAGTTTATTCCGGATACCGGTACACGGCTTTTTCTTTTGAAGAATCTTTACTGGAAAACCAAAGAACATTTAGCCTTGCGATTAAACCTGGACGTTTTAAAGGAGGCAATGCCACAAATAGGAGAAGCGTTGCCGGCAGGATTCAAATTTGAAAAGCCCGTGCTTTTTATAAAGGGTGAAAAATCTGATTACATTCAAAATGAAGATGAAAATCTTATTTCTGTTCATTTTCCTAAATATAAAATAGTGACCATTCCGGAAGCCGGTCATTGGGTTCACGCTGAAAATATGGAAGTATTTTATGAGAAGCTAATGCTATTCGTTTAATTTTTAGCGCATTTGTTATGTATGCATAATAAATCTCTGCAAATCCTTGCAGGTTATTGAATTTATGCTAATATTGTTCCTGAATTTTTAATGTTACTAAAATTTAATCCTACTTTAATTATGAAAAAAATATTTTTCCTAACGCTATTTACGTTAGTTGGAGCGATGTCCTATGCAGGTGGATATCGGGTGAGTTTACAGGGGCAGAGGTCTCTGGCGATGGGACATACCGGAGTGGCGGTAGTTAACAGTGCCGAACTTGGCTTTTTTAATCCCTCAGGACTGGTTCTTCTTCAGAATGAGATCAACGTATCTTTAGGGGCAAGTGCTGTTTTCTCTGATGTTGCCTTTCAGAATGCAGAATATGGAATTCAGTCTTCAACAGACAGTCCTGTAGGTACACCCTTGTATTTTTATGCCTCTTATAAAATAAAGAACTGGCTGGCAGTAGGATTAAGTGTTTACACTCCTTACGGAAGCAGCGTGGAATGGCCAACTGATTGGGCGGGTTCGCACCTTGTAAACAACATAGACTTAAAAGCTGTTTATATTCAGCCTTTGGTTTCAGTAAAAATCAATGATTATATCAGTATTGGCGGAGGGCCCATTTTCGCCACAGGAAGTGTAAACTTCAACAGAAATCTGAACAGGAGCCTCACAGACATAAATGGAAACAGAAGCAATGTTACCGTAGATGCAAAAGGAGTAAATAACTGGGGCTGGTCTGCGAGTGCAATGATTACTGCAACCGAAAATCTAAGATTCGGTATCAATTATCGTTCTGAAATTATCTTAAAGGCTAAAGACGGAGATGCAACTTTTTACAACGTGCCAAATTCTCCTTTAACACCTTTCCAAAATACCACTTTTACTGCAGAATTGCCTATGCCTGCAGAACTTAGTATTGGAGCTTCTTACAGTTTCCTTGATAAATGGCTTGTAGCTTTCGATTATAATCGCGATTACTGGAGTGTGTATAAATCTTTGGATATCAATTTTACAGATCCAACTATTCCCGATTCTACCAATCCAAGAAACTACAAAGATTCTTCTATTTATCGCTTTGGAGTGCAGTATGCAGCAACCCCAATGATAACCTTAAGAGCAGGGTATTATTTCGATCAGTCTCCTGTACAATCAGGTTACTTTGCTCCGGAAACACCAAGGAATGATAGTAGTGGTTATACAGCCGGGCTTTCTTTGAACGTTAATGAACATCTGGCGATAGATGCTGCTTTCGATTATGTAAGATTTAAGGAAATAGATGAATCTTATAATTATTATAAAGAAAATGGACAGAATGTTCCTTTTGGAGGAACTTATAAATCAAGCGCATTTATTCCGGGCCTTGGACTTACTTATAAATTATAACAGCAAACTCACATCATATCATGAGAAATTATATAAAAATCTTATCACTTCTTGCTCTCACCGTAGTAGCGTGTGAGCCTGAATTTGACAAACCTATAGATGCGTCCGGCTTTTATTCTAAAGGAGAAGCCGATTTTTCACACTACGTTGCTTTAGGAAATTCTATTACGGCAGGATACGCCGACGGTGCATTGTATATTACAGGTCAGGAAAACAGTTACCCTAATATCCTGGCCCAGCAATTTGCTAAAGTTCAGCAAACCGATCTATTCACTCAGCCTTTAATGGCCGACAACGCCGGCGGACTTCTGGCTGCAGGAAATCAGATCACCAACAACCGGCTGGTTTTGGCGGTTGATGCCAATGGGAATCCCTCGCCAAAAGTATATACAGGGATGGCTCCTACCACAGATATTGTAAATCATTTGGACGGACCGTTCGGTAATATGGGAGTTCCTGGAGCCAAGAGTTATCATTTATTGGCGCCCAATTACGGAAATATAGCCGGGGTAGCTGCCGGGGCTGCAAACCCTTATTTTGTGCGTTTTGCTTCAGATCCTGCTGCTACGGTAATTGCCGATGCTGTTGCACAAAACCCTACCTTTTTCTCTTTATTTATAGGAAACAATGATGTTCTTGGGTACGCAACTTCAGGAGGAACAGGAGTCGATCAGACCGGCAACCTGGATCCTTCTACCTACGCTTCAAACGATATTACTGACCCGCAGGTATTTGCTTCTACATATTCACAATTGGTTACTGCGCTAACTTCTACTGGAGCACAGGGAGTTTTGTTGAATATTCCAGATGTTACTTCCTTACCGTATTTTACTACGATTCCTAATAATGCTCTGGTGCTCGATGCTTCAACAGCAGCTAATTTAACAGGCTTTTTTCAAGCCGTAGCAGGAATAGTGGCTCAGGGTGCAATGCAGCAAGGATTGCCTGCAGATCAGGCACAGGCTTTAGCCTCGCAATATGCTATTACTTTTCACGAAGGTGCCAATAACTTTTTGATCGATGTTCCGGTAAGCCAGACCAATCCGCTTGGATTTAGGCAAATGACAGATAATGAATTGTTGGTTTTGACGGTAGATCAGTCTGCACTTGCACAAGGATACGGCTCTGTACAGTTAACTCCTGAAGTTATGCAGATTCTGGGAATCCTTCAGCAGGGAGGAACCCCTACTCAGGAACAGGCACAATTGGTACTTGATGCGGTAAGCGGGATAGATGATAAAGACGCGCTTGATACCGATGAACTTAGCCACATTGCAACTGCAACTGCAGCTTATAATGAAACGATTAAAAATCTTGCCGATGCAAATAATCTTGCTTACGTAGATACAAAATCTATATTGACTCAAGTTGCAAATGGAGGAATCCCTTTTGATGGAGGAACTTTAACTTCCACCTTTGTTACCGGCGGAGCGTTTTCTTTAGATGGAATTCATCCTACGCCCCGCGGTTATGCTTATATCGCGAACAAAGTAATCGAAGCCATAAATACAACTTATCATTCTTCGGTGCCTAAAGTTAATATTGGAAGTTATGGAACCGTGACCTTAAATAATGAGGTTCAATAAGTTAAGTTTCTATTTTTAGCCTTTAACAAGGAATAAAATGCACAACGCCGGATTTAGTCCGGCGTTTTTTTTGCAAATTTGTAGTAACTCGAAAAATATAAATTATGAAATTTATCATCCGAATACTTCTAACAGGGATTGTTGTTTTCTTTCTGGCCAAATTCTTACCCGGTGTTACCGTCACCGGTTATTGGACGGCGGTAGGAGTGGCTCTCGTGCTGGCTTTATTGAACGTCATTGTTAAACCGGTGCTTATTTTATTTACACTTCCCGTTACTATTCTTACTCTGGGCTTATTTTTGCTGGTGATAAATGCCATTATTATTTTGCTGGCAGATGCCTTCATTTCGGGGTTCGGGGTAGATGGATTTTGGGTAGCACTCATTTTCAGCTTACTGCTTTCACTGGTTCAGGCGATCTTGTTTTCCATTCTTCCATCAAAAGATTAGAGCCTCCTGTAATTCAGGTTTTTGAAACTTTGAACTCAAGTAAAAAAAGTGTACTTTTGCACACCAATTTTTATAATATAAATAATGAATATTACCAGAGAGAATATTGATGAATTGAATGCGGTTGTTAAGGTAGACATCGCAAAAGAAGATTATAGCGAAAAGGTGGATAAGATCCTGAAGGATTATCGTAAGAACGCCAATATCCCGGGATTTACAAAAGGCCACGTTCCTATGGGAATGGTGAAGAAGCAGTACGGAAAAGCAGTGCTTGTAGATGAAGTTAACAAATTGCTTCAGGATGCTCTCAATAAATATTTGACCGAAGAAAAACTGGATGTTTTGGGAAATCCACTTCCTAAAGAACAGGAAAACTTCGATTGGGATAACGAAAATTACAGTTTCGAATTCGAACTGGGACTTTCCCCTAATTTTGATGTAAATCTGGAGACCAAAAAACCTATCACCCATTACAACATTGTGGCAGGGGAAGAAATGATCCAGAACCAGATAAAACATATCCGCAAACAATACGGAAAACTTACTTCTAAAGAAGTTGCCGAAGAAGGAGATGTGGTTGCCGGAACTTTTAAAAATGAAGAGGAAGGAATAAACAACCAGACGTCTCTTCCGCTTGAAAAAGTTAAAGGTAAAAAGAATCTTGAGAAGTTTTTAGGCGCCAAAGTGGGCGATACCATCAGCTTAAAAACAAAAGATCTTTTTGATGACGATCATGACCTTATGGAATTTCTAAAAGTGGAACATGACAAAGCGCACGGCCTGGATGTTGAAGTGGAATTCACTGTTTCAGAGATAAATCATCAGGAATTAGCCGAGTTAAATCAGGAGTTGTTCGATAAATTATTCGGAAAAGATGAAGTGAAATCTGAAGAGGATCTAAAGGAAAAGATCAAAGAAGATGCGGCAAAACAGTTCAAGCAACAAAGCGATCAGCAGTTATTAAATGATGTTACCGAAGCGCTTATCGAAAACAATAAATTTGAATTGCCTAAAGAATTTCTTCAGAAATGGATTCAGACCGTTGGAGAAAAACCTCTTACCGAAGATGAAGCCAAAGAAGAATACGATAAGAGCGAACAGGGATTGCGTTTTCAATTAATTGAAGGAAAACTAATTGCAGAAAACGATCTTCAGGTAAAATTTGAAGAGATTAAGTCTTTTACCAACGAAAGAATCAAGGAGCAAATGGCGCAATTTGGCCAGACAGATCCTTCGCAAAAAGAACTGGATGATATTACCGCCAGAGTGCTTTCTAACCAGGATGAGGTAAAACGTCTTTCAGAGCAAATTATGAATGAAAAACTTCTTGCTTTCTATAAGGAAAACATCAAATTAGAAGAAAAAGAAGTAACTTATGAAGACTTTGTTAAAGAGATTTACAAGTAGTCTTTCTTAATATTTATATATATCTTTAAGGCGTTAAACCAATGGTGCAACGCCTTAATTACTTAAAAAGAGAATTATAAAAGCTATGGATTACGGAAAAGAATTCGAAAAATACGCGATTAAAGAACGCGGAATAAATAGCAATTACTACAATAAAATCATAAGTAGTATGACTCCCGTGGGAATGACTCCCAACATTATTGAAGAACGGCAAATGAATGCGGTAGCTATGGATGTTTTTTCACGATTGATGATGGACCGAATTATATTTCTGGGCACACAGGTGAACGATCAGGTGGCCAATATTATTCAGGCACAACTGTTGTTTTTGGAAAGCACAGATGCCTCTAAAGATATTCAGATTTACATCAACTCTCCAGGAGGAAGCGTGTATGCAGGATTGGGAATTTATGATACCATGCAGTTTATTAAGCCGGATATCGCTACTATTTGTACCGGGATGGCTGCCTCTATGGGAGCCGTGTTGTTATGTGCCGGAGAAAAAGGGAAACGTAGCGGTTTACCACATTCACGAATTATGATTCACCAGCCTATGGGTGGGGCCCAGGGGCAGGCAAGTGATATTGAAATTACTGCACGGGAAATCCTGAGCCTGAAAAAGGAATTGTATGACATCCTTGCCAAACATTCGGGACAATCTTATAAGAAAATTGAAGAGGACAGCGATCGCGATTTCTGGATGAAGGCAGAAGAAGCCAAGAAATATGGAATGATAGATGAAGTCCTGAAGAGAGAATAATTATCTTCCTTATCACG
>JBAVQO010000135.1:0-4304 GCA_049694135.1 Gillisia sp.
GTCTGCCGGTTTTTGAGGTGCGATGCTGCACTTCAGAAATTACTCCCCCGAAAGAAAGTTCCCTGTTTAAGATATTTTCGAGTTTGCGGAATTCTCCCACTTTCCCGGTGCAGAAATAATGCATTTCTGCCTTAAAGTCATCTAACGGATGCCCGGAAATGTATATTCCCACCACTTCTTTTTCGCGTTTCAGCTTTTCCATCGTTCCCCATTCTTCGCAAGGCGGAACCACCGGTTCAGGGATTTGTACATCGCTGGCTTCTCCAAAAAGGCTTACCTGAGAGGAATTTTCATTTTCCTGAAATTTCGCCGCATATTTAATGGCTTTCTCCAGAAAGGTAACACCATCTCCTTCGTCATGAAAATACTGCGCTCTGTGGTTTCCGAAGCCGTCGAAACCTCCTGCTAAAGCCAGGTTCTCAAAAGCCTTTTTATTTGCCGCTCTCAGATCTATACGTTTGGCCATATCAAAAATAGAGCGGTAAGGTCCTTTTTCGCCCTTCCGGTTTTCTACAATGGTTGCTACCGCCCCGGCTCCCACGCCTTTTATGGCGCCCATCCCAAAACGAACGGCATTTTGTTTGTTAACCGAGAATTTATAGTAAGATTCATTTACATCGGGCCCCAGCACATTCAGTTTCATTCGCTTGCACTCCTCCATAAAGAAGGTTACCTGCTTGATATCATTCATGTTGTTGGAGAGCACCGCCGCCATATATTCTGCCGGGTAATGCGCTTTTAAATAGGCCGTTTGGTAAGCGATCCAGGCGTAACAGGTAGAATGTGATTTATTGAAAGCGTAAGCAGCAAAAGCTTCCCAGTCTTTCCAGATTTTTTCAAGTTTCTCACGCGGATGTCCTTTTGCCTCTCCTCCATTTAGGAACTTAGGCTTTAACTGTTCCAGAAGGGCAAATATTTTTTTTCCCATTGCTTTTCGCAACACATCGGCTTCACCTTTAGAAAAACCGGCCAATTTTTGCGAAAGCAACATCACCTGCTCCTGATAGACGGTAATCCCGTAAGTTTCCTGAAGATATTCTTCCATATCAGGAAGGTCATATTCAATTTCTTCATCTCCATGTTTACGGGCGATAAAACTGGGAATATACTCCATAGGTCCGGGCCGGTAAAGAGCATTCATAGCAATAAGATCATCAAACACTGTAGGTTTTAGATCCTTCATATGCTTTTGCATTCCCGGAGATTCATACTGAAAAATCCCTACGGTTTCCCCTCTTTGGAAAAGTTCGTAAGTTTTTTCGTCGTCCAGCGGAAAATTATCCGGATCCAGATCTATTCCCAGCCTTCCCTTCACAATTTTCACCGTATCCTTAATAAGTGTCAGCGTTTTCAGCCCCAAAAAGTCCATTTTTAAAAGGCCGGCACTTTCCACCACCGAGTTGTCGAACTGGGTTACGTATAAATCTGAGTCTTTTGCAAGGGCAACGGGAACATAATTGGTAATATCGCTGGGCGTGATTATTACCCCACAGGCGTGGATTCCGGTATTTCTTACCGAACCTTCCAGAATTCTTGCCTGGTTCACGGTTTGCGCTTCCAGATCGTCACCATCGGCAATATTCAAGAGCTCATTTACTTTATCCAGATCTTCACTTCGGAATTTCTTTTTGAGTTCCTTCTCATCAACACCAAAAATTTTCCCCAGTTTAGACATATTGGGGATAAGTTTTGCCAACCTGTCGGCTTCATTCAGCGGAAGATCTAACACCCGTGCGGTATCTCGAATAGCCGATTTTGCGGCCATCGTTCCGTAGGTAATGATCTGCGCCACCTGGTTGGAACCGTATTTTTTAATCACGTAATCCATCACCCGGCTTCGGCCTTCATCATCAAAGTCGATATCAATATCGGGCATACTTACCCGGTCCGGATTTAAAAACCGCTCGAACAGCAAATCATATTTAATAGGGTCTATATTGGTAATTCCCAAACAATAGGCCACCGCACTTCCGGCCGCCGAACCACGTCCCGGCCCCACCGAAACATCCATGTTACGGGCGGCCCTTATAAAATCTTCAACAATAAGAAAATATCCAGGATAACCCGTTTTTTCAATTACAGAAAGTTCAAAATCCAATCGGGATTTGATATCTTCAGAAATCTCACCGTAACGCTCTTTTGCCCCCACATATGTTATGTGCTTTAAATAGGCGTTTTCTCCTCGTTTCCCTCCATCGAGCTTATCTTCTGCAACCAGAAATTCTTCAGGAATATCAAAGGCAGGCAACAATACGTCGCGGGCAAGTTCAAAAGGTTCAATCTTATTTACGACTTCCTGAATATTAGAAATGGCTTCGGGAAGGTCCTTAAAGAGCCGCTTCATCTCTTCATCACCCTTAAAGTAATATTCATTATTGGCCATTCCATAGCGATAACCCCGGCCGCGACCTATTGGTGTGGCCTGTTTTTCGCCATCTTTTACGCACAATAGAATATCGTGGGCGTTGGCATCTTCCCGAGCGCAATAATAAGTGTTATTGGTCGCGATGATCTTAACCTGATGCTTTTTGCTAAACTGAATAAGCACATCGTTCACCCGGTTTTCTTCTTCCTGGTTGTGCCGCATCAGTTCGATATAAAGATCATCGCCAAAGGTTTCCTTCCACCAGATAAGTGCTTCTTCGGCCTGATTTTCTCCCACATTCAGGATTTTTCCCGGCACCTCTCCGTAAAGATTTCCGGTAAGCACTATAAGATCTTCTTTATACTGCTCCACCACTTTCCGATCTATACGCGGCACATAATAAAAGCCTTCTGTATAAGCCACCGAAGCCATTTTGGCGAGATTATGATAGCCTTTTTTGTTTTTTGCCAGGAATACGACCTGGTATCCGTTATCTTTTCTGGTTTTATCTAAATGATCTTCACAAACAAAAAATTCACACCCAATAATCGCTTTTAATTCTTTAGCATTGGCCGGCTCTCCTTTTTTTAAGGCAGCTTCGTTCTTAGATTTAACCGACTTATTATAATTTCCAACCTCTTTTACAAAATGGAAGGCACCCATCATATTTCCGTGATCGGTTAACGCAACAGCCGGCATTTCTTCTTTCGCCGCCGCCTGCACCAAGTCTGCAATACTTATCGTGGACTGCAGGATGGAAAATTGAGAATGATTATGCAAATGAGCGAATTTTACCTCATCCAGTTTCTCTAAATTCTCTTTGAGCTCTGCGGAAGAAACCCCTTCTCCTGCCTGCGATTTTTGTAGGCGTTCCCTGATCCTGGCCGAAGCCTGCTTCAGGTTTATATGCTTTAACCCTATTAATTTTATAGGTTGCGGATTGGCTTCTGAAAAGTTTCTGAAATAATCTGCAGGCACATCCAGCTCTTCTGAAGTAAAATTCTGGGTGCGTACAAGTTCCAGAAAACACCGCGTGGTGGCTTCCACATCTGCCGTGGCATTGTGAGCTTCAGCAAAAGGCTCATCAAATAATTGCTGATGCAGTTCTGTTAAAGTGGGTAATTTGAATCTGCCATAACGACCTCCGGGAAGCTTACAAAGCTCTGCCGTTTTTTCGGTACAGGTATCTAGAGCGGGTAAATGCTGAATAATATTTTCTCTTCCGGCGCGAAGGAATTCGGCTCCCATGATGTTAATATCGAAGCCGAGGTTCTGACCAACGATAAATTTAGATTTAGAAAGCGAAATTTGGAATTTTTCAAGAACCTCATGAAGTGTCAATCCCTCTTGGTTGGCAAGTTCTGTAGAAATTCCATGTACTTTTTCTGCGTCAAAAGGAATATTAAAACCTTCGGGTTTTATTAAATAATCCTGATGCTCCAGGAGATTTCCCATATGGTCGTGTAACTGCCATGCAATTTGAATGCAACGGGGCCAGTTATCGAAATCGGTTAAGGGTGCATCCCATCGTTTGGGCAGTCCGGTAGTTTCGGTATCAAAAATCAGGTACATAGGTTTGGCGCTCTTTTTCCACTACTTGGGAAAATAAATTTAAAATTACCCGGAAGAAAAAGACTTATAATGAAGGAGTTAGCTTCTGCTTTTTTCAAATTCCGGAAGTGTTAAAAATAATAAAAATTAGCGCGTGGAAAGAAAAAGGAGGAGGAGATTTATCAACTATTCTTGTTGAAAATAAAAAATCTTCAGAAAACCGGAGAACCGCTTTTCTGAAGATTTTTCGGACTAATTCAAACTAACTTAAAGTCAGTCAAATATTTCTATTTTTTCCATTCTTCCATAGACTTCACTTCATTTAAAGCCTCCTTAATGGAATTTCGTTGTTTTACCAGGACATTGCCTGTAGACGGCGGAATAGAAG
>JBAVQO010000136.1:0-1510 GCA_049694135.1 Gillisia sp.
CTTTATAATCGTACCCTGCGAGATATTTTTCGGAGATCTGATAAAGCGAATCCAGCTGAGGAGTGAAATAGGGACTGTGCTGCGCAAACGTTTGCGCATACATAATAGAGAGAAAAATAAACAGAAGGTACTTGTGTTTCAAAAGGATCAGCTGGTTAAGTTATTGATTTAAGGGGCGGAAAGTTACTCTATTTTAGTCAATTACAAAAATTTATTTTGATTCCATCCCTATGTCTCCGAAATTACTTTGATCTATTCCGAAGGTTTTTCATCTATTTTTATTCCCTTATCTTTAGCATAAAACTGTATGAAATTCCCCTGGCATTTATATGTTATGGCTGCTTTATATGCAGTAGCCGGAGTTAACCATTTTATAAAACCTGCTTTGTATCTGCGCATCATGCCTCCTTATCTTCCGGCACCGGGAGTTTTGGTTTCTTTAAGCGGAATTGCGGAAATCTTATTAGGAATTTTACTCTGTTTTCCTTCGACTAAAAATTTTGCCATCTACGCGATCATTGCAATGCTCATAGTTTTTTTGCCGGTTCATCTGCATATGCTTTCTTCTGAAAAAGCGGCTGCCGGTTTGCCCCAGTGGGCATTGTGGAGTAGAATTCCGCTTCAGTTTTTATTGATGTTCTGGGCGTACCAATATTTGAAGTTTTAATATTTTTTTGATGCAGCCAATAATCTATACATATTCCCATGCCGAAATTCTTTATTTTCCGGAGTTCTTATCTTCGGAAGAAGCCGAATTTTACTATCAGGCCTTGCTAAAATCCGTAAAATGGGAACAATCTTCAATAACCATCTTCGGAAAAAAAATTCCACAACCTCGGTTAAGTGCATTATACGCCAAAAATGATGTTTCTTACACATATTCAGGACTTACTCTTCATCCGGAGCCTTATTCCAAAGAATTATTGAACCTGGACCAGAAAATCCGGGAGGCCTGTGGCTTCGAATCTTCCCATTGCCTTGCCAATCTTTATCGCGACGGTAACGATAGTATGGGCTGGCACTCAGACGATGAAAAAGTCCTCGGAAAAAATCCGACAATTGCTTCTTTAAGTTTAGGCGCAGAAAGAAAATTCATGCTGAAACACAAAAAAATTTCCGGTTTAAAAAAAGAAATAATTCTCAACTCCGGCAGTCTCCTTCTTATGCAGGGGAAAACCCAGCATTTTTGGAAACATCAGTTACCAAAAACCAAAAAGATCCACAGCCCTCGAATCAATCTTACATTTAGGAAAATTTTTTAATACGTTTATTCTCCTGCCTTTTATATTTCAGAAAAATTCAAAAAATGGCATTTTCTGAAGGAGAAACCAACCGCATTATCGAAATGGCATGGGAAGACAGAACCCCTTTTGAAGCGATCGAATTTCAATTTGGACTGTCAGAAAAAGAAGTGATAAAATTGATGCGGGAGCAACTAAAACTTTCCAGTTTTAAATTGTGGCGAAAGCGCGTTCAGGGCAGAAAATCCAAGCATCAGCAGTTACGAGAA
>JBAVQO010000137.1:0-5058 GCA_049694135.1 Gillisia sp.
AGGTTGATGGAAAAGATCTCCCGGCCATAAAAAAAGGCTTACAACTTTTACGCTGTAAGCCTTTTATTTTCTGCTCCTCCTCTTGGGCTCGAACCAAGGACCCTCTGATTAACAGTCAGATGCTCTAACCAACTGAGCTAAGGAGGAAGTTGCATTTCTCTTTTGCGGTTGCAAATATAAATGAAATTTTAAATGCCCACAAAACAAAAAATCATTTTTTTTAGCAGCAATTCTTTAGCCGCTTGTATTGAGCAAGATATGATTTTTTATCCGAAAATAGCACGATAAATATCGTTTCCATTTGCGAACAACACCAGGGCAATAAGGATAAAAAAACCAACCATTTGGGCATATTCCATAAACTTTTCGTTTGGTGCCCGCCCGGTAATAATTTCATATAAAAGAAATACCACATGACCCCCATCCAATGCAGGAATGGGTAAAATATTCATAAAAGCCAGAATGATGGAAATCAAGGCCGTCGCCAGCCAGAAGCCCTGCCAGTTCCAGGCATCCGGAAATAAGCCTCCAATAGCTCCAAAACCGCCTACCTGTGTAGCTCCTTTTTTGGTAAATACATATTTAAACTGGGCGATATAATCATGAAGCGTCCAATACCCATAGCTAAATCCTTTTTTAATACTTTCTCCCAGGCTGTATTCGTGGGTCTGCACATTAAACTCTCTTCTGGAAGTTACTCCCAGTTTTCCTTCTTCATCGGGAGTTATCTTTGTACTTGCAATTTTACCATTCCGTTCATAAACCAGCTCTACTTCTTTATTTTTATTTTCAGAAGCAATGGGAGCAAGTTCATGCCAGTATCCTATTTTGTTCTTATTAAGGGAAATAAGGCTATCGCCTTTTTTTAATCCGGCCGCAGCCGCTGCCCTTCCTGAAACCACAGAATCCAAAACGGCATTTTGAATAGGGACAAAAGGCTGCATTACCCCTTCCTGAAACATCGTAGATCCTATATCTTCGGGAATAGTAATTGTTTGTTTGGTGCCGTCCTGGTGTAATACTGTAACAGAATGAATATTCCGCATAAAAAGATTGCGATTAATATCCAGCATATTCTCCATCTTTTCCCCATCTACAGTTAAAATGCGATCGCCATCTTCAAAACCATATTGTTTAAATTGTTGCGCCACTGCAAATCCGCGGGGCATATCATTTACTCCCACGTAGCCGCTTCCCCAAACAAAAAGCACCATCATATAAATCAGGAAACCCAGAATAAGATTCACGGTAACACCTCCTAACATGATAATTAATCTCTGCCAGGCCGGTTTGCTTCTAAATTCCCACGGCTGTGCCGGTTGCGCCATCTGCTCTTTATCCATACTTTCATCGATCATCCCGGCGATTTTCACATATCCGCCCAGAGGGAGCCAGCCTAATCCATAAACCGTATTCCCAATTTTCTTTTTGAAAAGGGAAAATTTTACATCGAAGAATAAAAAGAATTTTTCTACACGGGTTTTAAAGATTTTGGCCGGAATAAAATGTCCCAGCTCGTGAAGAACAATCAATAGGGACAAACTCAGGATTAGTTGTATGGCTTTTATAATAAATGGATTCATTCGCTGTTTTCTTCAGATTTTTAAATCGCACAAAAGTAACCTTTTAAAAGCATCTAAAAAAGCCTAATCCTTCAGCAGATGATTTTTAAATTTTAGTCCTCCAGATGCTTCTATTTGATTTTCAGTCTTTAATTTTGCATAAAAATTGCAGATATGCTTCAATTCTTTTCTAAGTTCAAATTCCTTGCCGTTGTTCTTCTTATTCTTTCCGCGATTATAATGTATTTCATATATACCCTTTTGAAGCCAACTCCCGAACTGCCTGTTTATCAGCCCGACATGGTAAGTGCTTCGCTGGTAGATTCTACAGTTCAATATGTAAAAAAATATCACAGGATTGCCGATTTTAAACTGATAAATCAGAACGGCGACACTATTACTCAGGACACCTATAAGAATAAAATTTACGTAGCCGATTTCTTTTTTACTACCTGTACTTCCATCTGCCCCATTATGACAGATCATATGGTTAAAATTCAGAAGAAAATATTAAACGATCCACAGGTTATGTTGTTATCTCATACCGTAATTCCTGAAACCGATACCGTAGCGCAACTAAAGCGGTACGCGATTGAAAAGGGCGTGAACGACGCAAAATGGAATTTGGTAACCGGCGATAAAAAGCAGATCTACAATCTGGCCCGAAAATCGTACCTCGCCACCAAAACCAAAGGCGACGGTGGCCCCTACGATATGATACATACCGAAAATTTCGTATTGGTAGATAAGGAAAAACGTATTCGCGGTTTTTACGACGGAACAGATCCCAAAGCCATAGATAAATTGATGAAAGATATAGGAATTCTGGAGGCCGAATATGCTGATAAATAGTTTTTTCGATTAAACTTTTGTATGAGGTAATTTTCCTTTACTTTTGCCTTGTTTAAAATCAATCTAAATAAAAATGAAGCTTACCGTTGCCCATTTAAAGAGAGGTGAACGCGGAATTATCAAAGAATTTTCTGTAGATAATATCCCGCTCAAGCTTCTTGAAATGGGTTGCCTTCCCGGAAATGAAGTAGAGCTGGTACAAACCGCTCCTTTTCGGGACCCCATGTATTTAAATATTAACGGCAGCCATCTGGCGATTAGAAAGGAAATGGCGCTTCTTATAGAAATAGAATTGCTGTAAATATGGCAAAACAACTTAATGTTGCCCTTATTGGAAACCCCAACACCGGTAAAACCTCTGTGTTCAATCAGCTTACAGGGCTTAACCAGCAGGTGGGGAATTACCCCGGGATTACGGTCGAGAAAAAAGAAGGAATCTGCAAACTTCCGCGGGGCGTAAAAGCTCATATCCTGGACTTACCCGGAACCTACAGCCTTAATGCTTCTTCGGCAGATGAAAACGTGGTAATCGATCTTCTGCTGAACAAAAACGACAAAGATTTTCCCGATGTTGCCGTAGTAATTAGCGATGTAGAAAATCTGAAACGCAATTTACTTCTCTTTACCCAGATAAAAGATCTTGCCATTCCCACGATTCTTGTGGTAAACATGGCCGACAGGATGAAACGCAAAGGAATTTCCCTGGATATTCCTGTTTTAGAAGAAAAATTAAAAACCAAAATCGTATTGGTAAGTGCCCGTAAACGTACGGGAATTGAAGAGCTGAAGGAACTCATCCTTAATTATCGTCAAATTTCTACTGAACCCTGCCTACAAGCTTCGGTTATAGATCCCGAATATTTCGACAATTTACGTAAGGCTTTTCCCAACCAGAGTCTCTATAAATTATGGCTGGTGATTACCCAGGATGTGAACTTTGGGAACGTAAATAGAAATTCACTTATAAAAGATTCAGAATTCAACACAAAAAGTACAAGCGATCTTAAGCGGCTTCAGCAAAAAGAAACCATTATCAGGTATCAGTTTATCAACGGTCTTTTAAAAGAAGGATTACACGTAGATCTAAGTACCGCCACCGATTTACGAATTCGGTTTGATAGAACTCTAACCCATAAAGTTTGGGGATACCTTATTTTCTTTTTTATACTATTAGTAATATTTCAGGCGATCTACAACTGGTCCAGTTACCCCATGGATTTTATTGATGCCAGCTTCGCTTCGCTAGGAGAATGGTCGCGAAATGTTTTGCCGGCAGGGCCTTTTACCAATCTTATTTCTGAAGGAATAATTCCCGGGCTGGGAGGAATCGTGATTTTTATTCCGCAGATCGCATTCTTATTCCTGTTTATTTCAATCCTGGAAGAAAGCGGATATATGAGCCGGGTGGTGTTTTTGATGGATCGCATCATGAGAAGATTTGGCCTTAGCGGAAAAAGTGTAGTCCCTTTGGTTTCGGGAACCGCCTGTGCGATTCCCGCTGTAATGGCAGCCCGAAACATAGAAAACTGGAAAGAACGTTTAATAACTATTCTGGTTGTTCCTTTTACCACCTGCTCGGCAAGACTGCCGGTGTATTTAATAATCATCGCACTGGTGATTCCTGACAAAACATATCTGGGTTTAAATCTGCAGGGGCTAACGCTTATGTTTTTGTATTTATTAGGTTTTGGAATGGCGATATTTTCTGCCTGGATCTTGAATCATATCCTAAAAATCAAATCCAAAAGTTATTTTGTGATCGAGATGCCCAATTACAAATTACCGATGATAAAAAACGTGGCGATAAACGTGGTGGAAAAAACAAAATCTTTTGTTTTCGGGGCAGGAAAGATCATTTTGGCAATTTCTATCATTTTGTGGGTACTGGCGAGCTACGGGCCGGGTGAAGATTTTCACGATGCAGAAAAACTCATGGCTAAAGAGCATCCTTCAGAAAACATTTCTTCAGAAAAAATGCAGGAACAAATTGCCTCTTATCGCCTAAAGCATTCTTATATAGGTATAATGGGTCGAGGAATAGAGCCTGTAGTTACACCCCTGGGATACGACTGGAAAATAGGGATTGCCATTATAAGTTCTTTTGCGGCAAGAGAAGTTTTCGTGGGAACCCTGGCCACCATTTACAGCGTGGGAAGCGGCGAAGAAGAGACCATAAAGACACGAATGGCAGAAGAACAAAATCCCATTCTGGGCGGCCCTCTCTTTAATTTCGCCAGCGGAATAAGTCTGCTGCTTTTTTATGCTTTCGCCATGCAATGTATGAGTACCCTCGCCATTGTAAAAAAAGAAACCAATAGCTGGAAATGGCCTATACTTCAGCTTGTTACTATGAGCTCATTTGCGTATCTTGTAGCATTGATAGCTTTTCAGCTATTGAAATAACGTAAGGAAAGGAATTTGAAACGACTTACATGATTATGGAACTCTTACAACAAATACTTGTAATTTTAACCTTCATTTTTGCGCTGGGATATATTATTACCAAATTTGTCTGGAAACCCGCTTTTCTAAAAGGAAAAAAGGATCCCGGAAAGGGCTGTGGCACTTCCGATTGTGGCTGCGGGCACTAATATTACACAATAAATACCGGAATGGGTATTCTATGGCGTACACTATCTACGGT
>JBAVQO010000138.1:0-4736 GCA_049694135.1 Gillisia sp.
ACTGCAGTTTATTCGCTCTTCTTCCTTAAAATTCCTGTTGGTCCAGTTGGTCTGGTTCATAAATTCCGAAACGGCCTGCTTCAGATTCTTAAAAATGGCAAGATTGCTTTCTCCTGTTTTTTCCGCGTTTAATTGAACATCACAGTTTAGCTCCTGAGCATTCAGAAGAAAAACGCTAAAAAATGCTACTATAAAAAAAATGCTTCTATTCATGAAAAAGTGCAATTACTTCATCTATAATATCCTTAGCAACTTCGGGTTTAGGCTTAAGCTCAAACTCCTTTACTTCTTCCCGCTCAGTAATAATAGTGATTTTATTGGTATCTTTTTTAAATCCCGCACCTTTATCCTGAAGTGAATTTAGAACGATAAAATCGAGGTTTTTTCGTTTTAGTTTTTGTTTGGCATTGTCCAGTTCATTATTGGTTTCGAGGGCAAAACCTATGAGTTTCTGATGTGTTTTTTGAGCTCCCAGCGAAGCCAGGATGTCAACGGTAGGTTCCAGCTCGATAGACAAAGAATGTTCCTTTTTCTTCATTTTTTGCGCCGCCACGATTCGTGGCCTGTAATCTGAAACCGCTGCGGCTGCAATCACCACGTCTGCTTCTGAAAAATATTGCTGCACCGCGTCGTACATTTCTGCTGCACTGGTAACCGAAACAAGTTTTAGATCCCGCCCCGAAATTTCAAGAGAAGTTGGTCCTGAGACCAGGATTACCTCTGCTCCTTTCTGTAGCGCGGCTTTTGCCAGTTCAAATCCCATTTTTCCGCTGGAATGATTGCCAATAAAGCGAACAGGATCTATCGCTTCATAAGTAGGACCGGCCGTAATAAGCACTTTTTTATTCCGAAGAGGCAGATCTTTCAGGATATCATTTTTAATAAAAGCAACAATATTCTCTGGTTCCGCCATTCTTCCCGGGCCGCTTAAACCGCTGGCGAGTTCTCCTTCTTCCGCAGGAATAAGAATGTTTCCATAAGAACGTAAGGTTTGAATGCTTTTAAGTGTGGCCGGATGCCTGTACATATCCAGATCCATCGCAGGAGCAAAATATACGGGGCATTTGGCCGAAAGATACGTGGCCAGCAGCACATTGTTGCTGTTACCCGCAGCCATTTTAGACAATGTACTGGCAGTAACAGGTGCTAAAAGCAGAAAATCGGCCCATAGGCCGAGTTCTACATGATTATTCCATCTGGCGTTTTCATCTTCTTCATTTACGAAGGAGGAAATCACCTCATTTTTTGAAAGAGTTGAAAGGGTGAGCGGAGTTACAAAATTCTTCGCTTCGGGCGTCATGACAACACGTACCTCAGCGCCTTCCTTTATAAATAATCGCACTAAAGAGGCAGTTTTATAGGCTGCAATACCGGCGGTAATGCCTAAAAGAACTTTTTTGCCCTCCAGCACACTCATCTCTTAAATTTCCTCGGAAGGATTCTTGGTGTCGCGATAGTAAATTTTATCTTCTAACCATTCCTGAACCGCCAGAGAGTGTGGTTTTGGCAATTTCTCATAAAATTTGGAAACTTCGATTTGCTCCTTGTTTTCAAAAATTTCGTCGAGGCTGTCATTATAGGTAGCGAACTCGTCTAGTTTCTCAAGGAGTTCCTTTTTGATCTCTGAATTGATCTGAGTTGCCCGTTTCGAAATAATTGAAATAGCTTCGTAAATATTGTCGGTAGGCGCATCTACCTTATTTTTATCAATAGTAGTCGTATTGATTGGCGCGTTGATTTTCTTTAAATCCATCATGGCATTAAAAGTTTTTTAAGCGTGTGTCAATATCCTGGAAGTCGGTTTGTAACTGGTTGTAATACTCACTTCCTTCAGGATAATATTTTATGTAATTATTATAATATTCTTTGGCGGTATTTAAACGGTCTTTCATTAAGACCTTGTAACTGTTGATTGCCAACTGATAAGCTGAAGCAAAACGGTAATAAAAAGCCGCTTCTCTAAAAGTTGATCCCGGATATTCCAGGATAAAATTGTTAAAAGCCACAATAGCCGCTTTGTAATTTTGACCGGGTATTCCGGCTTCCCCAGTTACGTAATATTGTTTGGCGATCTCAAAAGCCTTTTTTTCCAGCTTTACCTGCAGGTCTTTGGCCAATGCATTGGCTTCATCTACATGAGCTCCATTGGGAAACTGGTCCAAATATTTCTGAAGTTCAGCCATTGCTTTCTGCGTTTGCGACTGATCCAGATCGTACCTTGGCGAAAGATAATAATAGCTTTTTGCTTCCTTAAACGCCGCCTCTTCTAATTTTTCACTTTTAGGATACGTCTGGGTGAATTTTTCAAACTGATATCCGGCAAGATAATGATCATTCAGGTGGTAATAAGTGTCTGCATATAAAAAAGACAGTTTTTCTCCCTGCGGTTTCCCCCGATACTGCGGAACAATTTGATCCAGTAACCGAAGCGCTTTTCTATAGTCAGCTTTACTACTATCCTCCTGTGCTTTGTTGTACAAGGCCTCTGCCATTGTATATTTCTTACTAACATCTTTGCTTTTAAGCACCTTTTGATACTCACTACAGGACGCCAGCATTAAAACGGCGGATAATAACAATAAACTATTTCTCATTCTTTGTAAAAACATCTGGCAAAAGTACTCTTTTCTGTTATATTATAAAAACTTTACATGGGCGCATATTATTGCCCTTTTTCTTCACTTTTACAAAGCTTTCAAAAAGGTATCGATTTCATTTTTCAATTTTTCTGAAGCCTTTACCAGCGGAAGTCTTACCACATCTTCACAAATTCCTTTTAATTTAAGCAATGCTTTTATTCCGGCAGGATTGCCTTCAGCAAAAATCAACTCGATAGAAGGAGCAACTCTATAATGAAGTTTATAGGCCTCCTTAACATTGCCTTCTAATCCTAATTTTACCATTTTTGAAAATTCTGAAGGCAAACCCTGCCCGATTACTGAAATCACGCCATGGCCTCCGGCCAGGACCATTGGTAAGGTAATCATATCATCGCCTGATATTACCAGAAAATCCTTCGGAACCAGAGAAAGCAATTTCATGGCCTGCACCATATCTCCGGCAGCCTCTTTAATTCCCACTATATTTTCGCAATTTTCTGCAATACGCTTCACTGTGGAAGGTAAGATATTAGAAGCTGTTCTTCCCGGCACATTGTAAACAATAATAGGCTTCGGGGTAATTTCATTCAAAGCTTTATAATGCTGATATATCCCTTCCTGAGTGGGCTTATTGTAATAGGGAGAAACCGATAAAACTGCTTCAAAATGGGAAAGATCTGTGTGCTGAAGTTCCTCAGCTACTGCAGACGTATTGTTGCCTCCGATTCCCAGAACCAGCGGCAGCCTTTTGGCATTTACTTTTATAATGGTTTCTATTACCTGTTTTTTCTCTTCTTTCGAGAGAGTGGCGCTTTCGCCCGTGGTGCCAAGAACCACCAGATAATCTATACCGTTTTTTACCTGGTTTTCTACCAGACGTGTTAACGCTTCAATATCTACAGAAAGGTCACTTTTAAAGGGAGTAACTAATGCTACTCCGGTTCCCATCAAATTTGTCATCATTACAATTTAACTGTTTTAAAAATTTTATCAGCTCATTTCTGAATATTGCAGCATCATCAGTTTTAATAACTACATCCAGGAATTCGCTTTTGCTGTTGCCCAATTTTATTCCGGCCCTGACACTGGCTGATAAAAGCTGAACCAACCGGTTGTTTTCTTCCGCAAAAGTAATAAGTAAATCGGCTCCCAAAGAAGAAATTTTATTTAAATCGGGATTTTTAAAGTCACCTTTAAAGTTTATGTCATTCCAGCCTATTTTGAAGACCCGATCGGAAGTTGCAGAAGAGCTTTTTTCTGTACACTCCACCACGAAGAAATCTTCTTTTTTTATTTTCAATTCAGAAGAAAGGGTTTTTAGAATCTCCAGCTCTTCTAAATTGATCTTATCGAGTATCAGCACGCAGCTTTCAGGGGGATTTCCCAAAAAAGGATTTCTATGCCGTTCAGCCGACTTTATTATTTTGTAAGCTGCCAGCGATTTTATTGTTTTTGAAATCATTCAGAATAATGTCTGGAAAAATAACGGTAACATTTGCTAATTAGTACGCTCGATAAGCAAGCGCTCTTCAGAAGTAGCAAAAAACAGGATCATAGGGATTACTGCCGATGCCCTTAAAATTGCTTCGGTTAACTCTAAACTGATATCGCGCAAATAAATAACTCCCAACTCGTGAAAGGTATTTGCCAAAATGAGACACAGGGTAAAACAGAAAAAGAATACCGATTTTGTTGAGTAAGAGCTAAAATAGTAAAGCGAGGCGGCAATACCTGTAATTACCAAACTGCCAAAAAACAGGCTGTAGGCAATTGACGAAATATAATAGAAAAAGTCATAGAAAGCCAAAGAGTTACTGCTTAAGATATAAACCAAAACCAGAACGTAAATGCAAACAGATAGAGCTATACAAATTTCCCTATAAGAACGGTTTAATTGTTTAAGCGCCTCTATGAACAAAACAAAAAATGCCACGGACACCAAAAAAAGAGAAATTTCCTTCCCAAAAGGTATTCCCTTGAAGTAAGAAATAAAATCAGAGGAAATTGAAAGAGCAACGAAGGTATAGAAATTTCTGTCTAAACGTCTCTTTTTACCTGAAGAACCCATAAACGCTATAATAATAAACACGGCAAACGAAAATTTCTCGACGCTGTAGAAACCGTAAATAATCGCCA
>JBAVQO010000139.1:0-2046 GCA_049694135.1 Gillisia sp.
TCCCAATTTCCTTCGTGCATTTTTCTAATTTTATCGGGCAAATTGCGCATTAAAAGAATGATTTCTCCCAAAGCCAGTTCTACCACAGATCTGGTATTGCTAAAAGGAGCATTAAAAACAGCAACTCCCTTTTTTAAACATTCTTCCAGATCGATCTGATTGGTTCCTATGCAAAAGGCTCCCACTGCAATTAATCGGTTGGCATTTTCCAATACTTTTTGGGTTAACTGCGTCTTGGAACGAATCCCCAATACCGAAACATCCTTTATTTTTTCCGCAAGTTCTTCTTCATCTAACGCTCCACTATGCGTCACTACATTATATCCTTCATTTTTCATGATGGCAAATGCATTGGGGTGAATATTTTCGAGTAAAAGAACTTTTATCCTGTTCTTAGGGTAAGAAATTGCTTTATTCATTTTGTGTAGGTATAAGAATTCATCGAGGCTGGGAGTAATATGATCTGCTTTTTCAAGAACGTTATTACGCTCAACATTTTCTGTAAAAGCGTAAAATTTGTTGGCCAGGCCGGCCGCCTTTATTTCGTAATCTGTGTATCCGTCTCCAATTACGTAAACATCGCCTTTTAAATCCAGCGACTTTAAAAGTTCTACTTTTCCGTTGTTTGATGACAGGACATTTTCTTCATCAAAACCCGTTACCTTTCCTTCCTGATCAAATTTGAAGGTGTTGGCATATACATTTTCAGATTTTACCCCCAGCTCTGAAACTATCGGGATAATAAATTCTTTAAATCCATTGGAAACGATGTAAATGTTTTCCTGATTTTCAGAAAAAAAAGCTTCATTCCGAATAAATGAAGTAGAGATTTTACTTTTTAACAATTCTACCAGGGGCTGTAAATGTTCTTTTTTAGCCTCCAGTAATTCCAGCCTGAGGTTTAAAGAATCTCTGAAGGAGAGATTCCCACTCATTCCACGATCTGTAAGATCTGCAAGTTTCTTAAGCTTCTCCTGCTTTTCGGAATCAGAACTCAGTGAAATCTCACCCAGAACATCTAGAGCTTCAACCTGGGTAAAAGTACTATCAAAATCGATTACAAAATGTGGGGAAGTTTTCATGAAAAGAGATGAATTTATGTTTAGAAGGGTTAAAATTAGCGTATTAAAAACACAAAAAAGAGGGGAAGAAAGAAAAAAATCTTCATTTGCAGATACTGCAAAATATCCCCTCTTTTTTTGCTAAAAACCTGTTTAGGTCCTCCTGTTTTTCAGAAAACTGAAGTTGAATTTTTTATTTTTCCGGTATGTTCTTCAGAATTTCAAGAACAAACTTCCAATATTTCTGGGTAGAGGAAATGCTAGCTCTTTCATCGGGCGAATGAGCGCCTCTAATAGTGGGTCCAAATGAGATCATATCCATTTCAGGATAATGCGCTCCGATTATACCACATTCAAGACCCGCATGACAGGCGGCTATTTCTGCTTTTTCGCCATTAAGAGTTTGATATAGATCATCTAACACCTTTAATATAGAAGAGTCCCTGTCGGGAGTCCACCCGGGATAGTCCCCGGAAAGTTTTACCTGAAAATTTCCCAGTTCGAAACAGGAAGTAAGATTTCGCACCAGATCTTCTTTTGAAGAATCTACCGAAGAACGGGTAAGACTTCTAATTTCTGCCTGCCCCTCTTTAACCTCCACCTTCGCGATATTGTTGGAGGTTTCCACCAATCCTTCTATATCAGGACTCATTCGGTAGACTCCGTTATGCGCGGCAGCTAAGGTTTTAAGAAGATACTCTTTATCTTCCCCGGACATAACATCTTTCGGAACTTGCGTCTCTGAAATTTCGATATTCAAGCGGGGTTCTAACGAAGCGTACTCGTTGCTTATTTCCTCTGAGATTTTTTTTATTTCACTAATCAGCGCTTTTTTCTGAAGATCATCTACCGTGACCACGGCTTCGCTTTCTCTTGGAATGGCGTTACGAAGACCACCACCGGAAATCCAGGCTATTTGCATATCCAGATTTTCAGAAGCATCAAAAAGAAGGCGGTTCATGAATTTGTTGGCATTTCCCAGCCC
>JBAVQO010000140.1:0-3423 GCA_049694135.1 Gillisia sp.
ATCTTCGGTTGCCATCCAATAAACGGGGACAAATTTTTTCTCCGGATATTTTTGGGAAAGCGCTTTCGCAAGATTGATAGCCGAAACAATTTTATATAAAAAATAAAGCGGCCCGGTAAACAAATTAAGCTGATGTCCTGTAGTTACCGTAAAGGTATCGTCACTTTTCAGCAACTCGATATTCTTTTGAGTGGCTTCTGAAGCATCTAACCCGCTGTACTGATTTTGTAGAACTGCTGCTAAAACCTGCCGGTGCGAGGAAGGAAATGCTTTTTTTTTCTCTGCCATCTGCGCCTCAAAAGATTCGATTTTGGGAAAATGGTGGTAAAAAGCCTTTAACTCCTCTTTTTCATCAAGATAATCTAAGATTAATTTTGAAAAATTATTGGTGGCGGAATAGGAAATACATTCTGATGGCATATATTTTCAGCTAATTTTCTGTAAAGATAAGGTGTTTTAAAAACTATAGGAAAACATGCGGAAATTAGTCGCAGTTTCCCAGGTTATAATTATCATTCTAAGAATTCCGATAGAGGTTTTATAAAAAGAGCATTTTTTAACTCCTGCTGGCAATATTCCTGTTGTGGATAAAAAATAGCCCCAAAACGGTAAACAATCAGGGAAATTGTCAAGGAGTTTCCAAAAACTCTATTTTTATTTCTAATTTTTGGTTAATTTACGCAAGCAAATATTAATCGCAATTCCTATCAACTAATTTTACCTCTTAAATGAAAAATCTCTACATTTTCTTAGGCCTTCTATTTTTAAATTTTCACCTCTCTTTTTCCCAGCTAAAATCACCTCAGGAATTTCTGGGATATGAAATCGGAACTCAATACACACGGCACGCCGATGTGGTAAGATATTTTGAATATGTGGCAGAAAATTCTGATCTGGTTGAATATCATACTTACGGTAGAACCAACGAAAATCGGCCGCTTACCTATGCTGTAATCACCACCACCGATAATCTCAAGAACCTGGAAGAGATACGCACCAATCACCTTAAAAGCAGCGGAATGCTTGACGGAAGTGTTGGCAGCACTCCCGAAAAAGCGATTGTCTGGTTGAGCTATAACGTTCATGGAAACGAAGCCTCCAGCACTGAAGCCGCCATGAAAACTCTTTACGAGCTGGTGACCGCCAAACAGGAATGGCTAAAGAATACAGTGGTAATTATGGATCCCTGCGTAAATCCCGATGGGCGTGATCGATATGTTAACTGGTACAATCAGGTGAGAACAGATCCTTACTCCACTTCTCCCCTGGCTGCAGGTCATAATGAACCCTGGCCCGGCGGAAGGGCTAATCATTATCTTTTTGATCTGAACAGAGATTGGGCCTGGGCTACACAAGTAGAAACCCGCCAACGCTTAAAACTATACAATAAATGGCTTCCTGAAGTGCATGTAGATTTTCACGAACAGGGAATAAACGAACCCTACTATTTCGCGCCTGCTGCCGAGCCTTTTCATGAAATTATAACTCCTTTTCAAAAAGAATTTCAGACTACCATTGGTAAAAACCACGCGAAATATTTCGATAAAAACGGATGGTTGTTCTTCACCAAAGAACGATTCGACCTGCTGTATCCCAGTTATGGCGACACCTATCCTATTTATATGGGAGCGGTTGGAATGACATACGAACAGGCAGGAAACGGCGCGGCAGGATTGGGAATTAATACTCACGAAGGATATGTTCTGACCCTGAAAGACAGAGTAGCACATCATTATACCACCGGCCTTTCTACGGTAGAAGTTGCCTCACAAAATGTTGATAAACTGAATGCCAACTTCAACAAATTCTATCAAAACAGCAATAATGACTTTAAGTACAAAAGCTATGTTTTAAAGGGAAGTCCCGATAAAATAGCGGCTTTGGAAGATCTGTTGGACATTCACAATATTAAATATTCTCAGGCTTCAGCAGGAACCGTAAAAGGATATAATTATACAGGAAACAAAAATGATAATTTTAGCACCGATGCCAATAGCATTGTGGTTAGTACCACTCAGCCCAAAGGAAAAATGGTAAAAGTTCTTTTTGAACCTTCTACCGTTTTACATGATTCCCTCACATACGACATTACAGCCTGGAGCCTTCCTTATGCCTATGGTCTCGATGCCGTGGCCAGTACGCGGGAAATCAGCGGGAACACAGTTTCCCCTCGCGAAAACATCGTGAATACCCCCAATCCTGAAGGTGTTGGATATATCACCAAATGGAATAGTATGAAGGATGCACAATTTCTTGCCGGCCTTTTAAAGGAAGGAATAAAAGTGCGTTTTACAGATGTTCCTGTGGAAAACGCCGGCGGAAAATTTAATATGGGAAGCCTGATCATTACCAGAAGCGACAACGCAAACATGGAAAACTATGACCAAAAGGTGGTGGATCTTGCCAATAAATTTGGTCGTAAATTAAATGATGCCGCCAGCGGATTTTCGAAAAGCGGACCCGATTTTGGCTCTTCTGAAATAAGAATAATAAACAATCCGAGAATTGCCGTTGTAAAGGGAGAAGGAACTTCTTCATTGAATTTTGGCGAAATCTGGCATTTCTTCGAAAAAGAGTTGAACTATCCCGTTATTCCTGTCAACACAAATTATTTAAGCCGGATCGACCTAAACCAATTGGATATTTTGATCCTGCCTGATGGCCGATATCGCGATGTTTTAGATGCTTCAGAACTGGAAAAATTAAAAGACTGGATTCGTAGCGGCGGAAAAGTCATCGCTCTTGAAGGCGCTCTTCAGAGTTTTGCCGGAAAAGAAGGTTTCGGTCTTCAGGAAAACAAATCTGAAGCTACAGATACCCTTCCGAAGGATAATTTGAAGCCTTACAATATGAGAGAGCGCGAGAGTATTAAAAACCTAATTACCGGAAGTATTGTAAAAACGTATGTAGATAATACACATCCTATGGCTTTTGGCTATGGTGACACCTATTACAGTTTAAAACTCAGCGACGACAGTTACAGCTATCTCGACAACGGCTATAACATTGTTTATCTTAAAGATAAACCGGAAATTGTAGATGGTTTTGCAGGAAGTAAAGCAAAGAAAAAGATCAAAAAATCCCTGATTTTTGGGGAAGAACCAATGGGCCGCGGAAGTATTATTTATATGGTAGATAATCCTCTTTTTAGATCCTTTTGGCAAAACGGAAAACTGTTTTTTGCAAACGCTTTGTTCTTTGTAAATAACGATAATTACAGAATGCAGTAATTTTCTAAACCTTTAAATATCAGGATGAGAATATTCCAGAGATTTGTTATTATCCTTTGTCTTTTTCCGTGCTGTCTTTCAGCTCAGGAAAACAGCAAGAAATACAATGTAAATTTCGAATCTTTCACCTTGCAAAACGGGTTGAGGGTAATTCTTCACGAAGATCATTCAGACCCCGTGGTGGCTGTAGCAT
>JBAVQO010000141.1:0-1581 GCA_049694135.1 Gillisia sp.
TTTTATAACCACAGAATTTACGGCTAATAATCTGCCTACAGAGTAATTAAAATCTTTCAACTTAAAACATAAAAATTATGAATTTTTCAAAAATATTAGAAACCCTCTCAGATAATGAACTTTTGAATGCCAAAGGTTCCAGAAGAGACTCTTTCAACCAATTTAAAAGTGTAGGTAAGAATATTGCTTTAGCTTCTATTCCTTTTGGCCTGGCTGCGGTAAACAACAAAACAAAAGCTGCTACCATGTCTATGGCTGCCGCTTCTATGCAGGCTTCCCCTACAGAAATCCTTAATTTTGCTTTGACCCTTGAGTATCTGGAACGTGATTTTTACCGAATGGGATTAGATGCATCTGGATTGATTCCCGCAGATGATCAGGCTGTTTTTGCGCAAATTTCTAAACATGAGGATGCGCACGTGGAATTCTTGAAAGCTGCTTTGGGAGCAGATGCTATCGATGAGCCTACTTTCGATTTTACTGCAGGTGGAAATTTCGATCCTTTTAATGACTATCCTACCTTTATGGCTATGTCTCAAGGATTCGAAGATACTGGGGTACGAGCCTATAAAGGACAGGCCGGAGCATTAATAGACAATAACGAGCTTTTAACTTACGCTCTGCAGATTCACTCTGTAGAAGCAAGACATGCTTCGCAGGTTAGAAGAATGCGTGGTGAAAAAGGCTGGATTACTCAAGACAATACAACACTACCTGCTGCATTTTCTGCAATTTATGCAGGTGAAGATAATACCGTACAGGGCGGGGTAGATCTTGCTGGTATGTTCCCCGACTTCGGCGGAGACGACGCAGTAACCGAAGCGTTTGATGAACCTTTAACTATGGAAGAGGTGAATGCTATCGCCAGTTTATTTTTGGGATAGTGTTAGTTATTACCACCAAAGTAGAAAGCTCCCTTTTTTTAGGGAGCTTTTTTTCTAAAAATGAAATAATATTTTAAAAAACCACGCTTTCCAGGATATGAAGTATTAAATCCCGGAAATTTCCGGTTTTTGGAATTTTTTTTACATCTGGCGATGTATGGTTTGTTTGCGATCGGGTCCTACAGAAACCACCGAAATAGGTACCTGGAGTTCTTTTTCCAGAAAATCTATATACTCTTTCAGTTCTTTAGGAAATTGTGAAGCATCTGTCATTTGAGTAAGATCTTCTTTCCAACCGTTAAACTCGGTATAAACAGGAGTTACGTTTTGAGCTTCAATATTAAATGGAAGATGTTTTATTTCTTCGCCTTTATAATTGTAGGCGGTACAAACTTTTAAGGTTTTAAATCCGCTTAATACATCGCCTTTCATCATGATAAGCTGGGTAATCCCGTTTATTTCCACGGCGTAGCGCAGCGCTACCAAATCCAGCCATCCGCACCTACGCGGACGTCCTGTGGTGGCACCGAATTCGTTTCCTACACGACCCATAGTTTCTCCGTCCTCATCAAAAAGTTCGGTAGGGAAGGGGCCGCTGCCCACCCGGGTGGTGTAGGCTTTAAAAATTCCGAAGGCATCACCAATTTTATTTGGCGCCACGCCTAATCCTGTACAGGCTCCGGCTGCCGTTGTGTTT
>JBAVQO010000142.1:0-2620 GCA_049694135.1 Gillisia sp.
TTCTTCGGTCTTTACTGAATGGGTGTTACATCTGCCATCAGATTTTTCAGTAACTGCAGGAATAGGCCTCAGCACAATGAATATAGACCTGGAAAACCGACTTTACGATTCGGAAAGCACGAACACCCGCAATGTAAATGGTGATTACAACAATATGTATTCACCACATCTGGCGGTAAATAAAGTGTTCAACAAAAATGTTTCAGTATATGCTTCCTACAGCACGGGATACAAAGCTCCGGTAAGCGGGAATATCGTTTTGTCTACTTCAGGACAGTTAAATACTGGATTGGTTCCCGAAAAAGGTGATCAGTTTGAGATTGGTTCTAAAGGAAATCTTTTCAGCAATAAATTGTATTACCAAATAGCCCTTTTTGATGCGGTCTTTAAAGATAAATTTACCTCGGTGGCGGTGCCTTTAGATGAAAACACGACCGCCTACACATATATCGCCAATGGAGGAAAACAGGATAATAAAGGAGTAGAAGCCTTGTTAAAATATCACGCGTACACTTCGGTTTCAGGATTTTTAAGCAGTATAGATCCTTATGCAAATGTCGCGTATTCTCATTTTCGATATAAAGATTTTCAGTATGAATCTCTGGACAGCGACGGGAATAAAATTATTGCCGATTACAGCGACAAGGCTGTTGCCGGAGTTGCACCGTGGGTTATAAATGCCGGAATCGATTTTAATACTCATCCCGGTTTCTACGGAAATGTGAATTATTCCTATCGCGATTCGATGCCGTTTACTTCAGATGGGGAAAACCGGACCAGCGCCTACAATTTATTGAATGCAAAACTAGGTTATAGAACCGGTTTTGGTCATTTGGACCTGGACGTTTTTGCCGGAGCCGATAATATTACCGGCACTCAGTATTATTACATGGTTTTTGTAAATCAGTTGCCAGATGCGTATTTGCCGGCGCCTTACAACACTAATTTTTACGGCGGAATGAGTTTGCGATATAACTTTTAATAATAAACTTTGCGATCGGATCTTCAACACTTTGTGTGTCCCTGAAATAAATTCAGGGTGACGAGAATTAACAAGCGGGAAAATTCACATTTTCCCGCTTTTTCTATAATAGCCATTCTTTCAGGGCTTCCAAAAGCTGGGGATTTTTAGAAGTAAATCCGTTAAATCCCGCAATGAGATACACCTTGCTGATTTCTTTTTCTATATTTTGAACCTGCAACCGAATAGGTTTCCAGCCCAATCCCAGGCCCCAGCCTTTACTTCGATCAAAAACTTCATCAAACCCGTAGTAAATCTGAAGAATGTCCTTCTTCGGAATTGTTATTTCTGTATTTATTTTCTTCAGAATATCTTTTCCTTCAAAAGCGAGCTCAGTATCTTCAATTTCCAGCCAACCGTTATAACGGTGTGGCGGATTAAAACCCATAACCCTGAAAGGAAAATTCCTTTTTACAGCAGGATTTTTAAGATCCTCGTCGGTTATAAGAAGAGCTGGAATTGGCATTTAAAACTGAAAAAATTGTTTATGTGTGACTTATTATAAAATTATGAAAGCGATATGCTGAACTTGTTTCAGCATCTATCAAGACCCTGAAACAAGTTCAGGGTGACGATCGAATATACATAAAATTTTTACTGATATCCTGCCGCCTGCAGATTAAAAAGTTCGGCATACAATTTATCGTTTTTCATCAACTCAGAATGAGTTCCAATCTCCAGAACCTGCCCGTCTTTCAGCACCATAATCCTGTCTGCAATTCGCACCGTACTAAATCGGTGTGAAATAATAACGGCGGTTTTTCCTTCGGTAAGTTTTATAAATCGGTCAAAAGCTTCGGTTTCTGCCCGGGCATCTAGTGCCGAAGTTGGCTCGTCTAAAATAAGCACTTTTGCATCTTTCATATACGCCCTGGCAATCGCTATTTTTTGCCATTGTCCGCCGGAAAGATCTTTTCCGTTTTTAAAGCGGCGTCCCAATGGCTGATCATACCCTATGGGTAACTGCGCAACAACTTCATTAGCAAGGCTTTTTTCGGCCGCACTGTCGATTCGCTCCTGATTCTGAATTTCGGCAATTTCACCCATCGCAATATTTTCCCGCAGCGTTAAATCGAATTTCACAAAATCCTGAAAAATTACACCGAAGTATTGCTGATATTCAGCCTGATTATACCTATTTATCGCTACTCCATCCAGCAGAATCTCTCCTTCCGTAGGTTCATAAAACTGAAGCAATAATTTGATTAGTGTGGTCTTTCCTGCCCCGTTTTCTCCCACAAAAGCCAGTTTTTCACCGGCCTTCAGCGTAAAATTGATATTCCTGACTACCCATAATTCAGATTTAGGATATTTAAAACCTACGTTTTTAAATTCGAAACCAGTTTTAATTTCATCGGGAAGAGAAAGTTTCTTTTCCGCAGATGAATCGGGAAGGCTGAGATCAAGAAACTCAAAATAATCCTGAAGGTATAATGCGCTTTCTGTTATCCCGGTAAAACGTATAAATAACCCCTGCATCTTTGACCGTAACCGGTTGAAAGATCCCGAAAGGAAAGTAAGATCACCTAAAGAAAAAATTCCGCCTACCGTTTTAAAAACAATAAGAGCATACGCGGCATAATACGCGATGGTTCCAAT
>JBAVQO010000143.1:0-3272 GCA_049694135.1 Gillisia sp.
TCGAACTCCAGAACTGGCCACAGAAATCACGGTGATGCCTATTCAGCAAATAGGTACCGATGCCGCGATACTTTTTAGCGACATTTTAGTAGTCCCACAGGCTATGAATATTGAAGTGGAGATGAAACCAGGACTCGGTCCCTGGTTACCTCATCCGGTTCGTTCTATGGAAGATGTAAATAAGGTGATTGTTCCCGATGTAAATGAAACGCTGGGATACGTGATGGATGCGGTAAAAATGACCAAAAAAGAGTTGAATAATGAAGTTCCGCTTATTGGTTTTGCCGGCTCCCCGTGGACAATTTTGTGTTACGCCGTTCAGGGTCAGGGTTCGAAAAACTTTGATATTGCCAAGAAATTCTGTTTTACAAATCCCGAGGCAGCGCACGCGCTACTTCAAAAAATCACCGATACCACCATTTCTTATTTAAAAGCGAAGGTTAAAGCAGGCGTAGATGCCGTTCAGGTCTTCGATTCCTGGGGAGGAATGCTTTCCCCTTCCGATTATCAAACGTTTTCCTGGAAATATATTCAGCAGATCATCGACGCTTTAAAACCTGAAACCCACGTCATCGCTTTCGGGAAAGGCTGCTGGTTTGCACTTAATGAAATGTCAAAATCCGGAGCTTCGGCATTGGGAGTAGACTGGACATGTTCGCCAAGAAACGCTCGCTATTTATCGGGCGGAAATATCACGCTGCAAGGCAATTTTGATCCCTCCAGATTATATTCTCCTCCTGCAGAGATCAAAAAAATGGTACACCAAATGATCGATGAATTTGGAAAAGACCGATATATTGTAAATCTTGGTCACGGAATTTTACCCGATATTCCCGTAGAAAATGCCAGGGCTTTTGTGGAAGCGGTTAAGGAATATTCAGAATAAAAGATAAAGTATGTTGAGTAAAGGGCTTCGAGACGAAGAAAAGGAAGAAATAGATCGCGTGCTGAGCACGATGCAGGAAATGGGTTTTGTTCCGGACTTGTGGGAAAAGGAACAGCGTGAACTTCTGAATAAAAAGCTGGAAAAAATCCTCGAGCTTTCTCTGAACGATATCGAAAATATTAAAACAGAAGATCTTCTGGAACGCCTGAAGAATAAAGGTTTCGAATTTTCACATTATGAGAATTTTGGAGATATACTTATTAAAACCATTCCTTTAGAACCTGAAGAAAAAGAAGTGTCTCTCGCCTCTCATGCCATTGCCGTTTACGAAACAGCGCAAAAAGAGAGCAATATGTTTTCTTTCGGATTAATGCAAAAGATCAATACGGCAAAGTCTTACATCTAATGGAAAAAAGCTGGAGCATCTTGCCTTTAAGAACGGTTAACGCAAAGGAGTTTTTTCAGCTTATAGATAAGAATCGGGAATATTTGCTTCCTACTTTTCCGGTTACAGTCACCGCTTGTGAATCGTTGTGGAGCACCAAAGCCTTTTTAGCAGAAAGAAAAAAGGAACAAAAAAAGAAGAAAGGCCACGCTTTTGCAATAAAAGAGGTGGCGACAGAGCAGTTAATTGGCTATTTCAGTGTTAAGAATGTAAATGAAAAAATAAAGCGCTGTGAGTTTGCTTATTTTATAGATCATAATTTCCAGGGAAAAGGATACACTTCGGAAATAATCGAAACCATGATTCCCATGGCTTTTGAAGATCTTGAAATGAATAAAATCATTATCGCCACTTCTCCCGAAAACACGGCTAGCCAGAAAGTAGCCTTAAAAAATGGATTTGTTCAGGAAGGAAGGCTGCGACAAGAATTTAAAAACTACCGAAATGAGCTCAAAGATGTGCTTTATTTCGGACTGCTTAAAAAAGATTTTTCAGAAAAATGAAAGATAAATTTTACCAATATATTCAGAAATTACAAGACACCATTACTCAAAAACTGGAAGAGATTGATGGTAAAGCCAAATTTCGTGAAGATGTTTGGGAACGCTCCGAAGGTGGTGGCGGAAAAACGCGGGTGATTGAAAACGGCGGAGTTTTCGAGAAAGGCGGAGTTAATATTTCGTCAGTTCACGGTCCGCTGGCACCTGCAATGCAACAATATTTTAAGGTGGGAGAAGTAAATTTCTTTGCCTGTGGACTAAGCCTGGTCTTACATCCAAAAAACCCTATGGTTCCTACCGTTCACGCTAACTGGCGGTATTTCGAAATGTACGATCAGGAGGGAAAAAGGATTGATCAGTGGTTTGGCGGAGGCCAGGATCTTACGCCTTATTATTTATTTGAAGAAGATGCCATTCATTTTCATCAAATATCCAAAACCGCCTGCGACCATCACGATCCCGGATTCTATGACCTGTATAAAAAACAATGTGACACCTATTTCTGGAACAGTCATCGCCAGGAAGCCCGCGGAATTGGCGGACTTTTCTTCGATTATTGTAAGGCTACCGATGAAAAATCTCTGGAAGAATGGTACGATTTTGTAACGGAAGTCGGAAATAGTTTTTTAGATGCCTATGTTCCAATTGTGGAAAGAAGAAAAGACTTATCTTTTACAGAGCATCAGCGAAAATGGCAGGAAATCAGAAGAGGTCGTTATGTAGAGTTCAACCTCGTTCATGATAAGGGCACCTTATTCGGATTAAAAACCAACGGCCGCATTGAAAGCATCTTGATGAGCCTTCCTCCAAAAGTGCAATGGATGTATGATGAAAGTGAACTGCTGGGCGAAGAAGAAAAGAAACTGATGGAGGTGTTGAAGCAGCCAAAGGATTGGTTGTAAATTGCTTACAGCTTTCAGTTCTAAGCTTTAAGTTTTACAAAAAACATAGTTAAAAATGGTAAATTATAAAAATTATGATGTTTGGAAAAAATCCCACGCCCTGGTCATTGAAATTTATAAAACCACTCGCAAATTTCCGGAAAGTGAAAAATTTAATCTGGTTTCACAAATCAATAGAGCTGCGCTTTCAGTTCCTACCAATATTGTTGAAGGATGTGGAAGGGAAACTCAAAAAGAATTTGCTCGTTTTTTACATATTGCATCTGGATCTGCATTCGAACTGGAATATCTAATTTTTGTCTCTTTAGAACTTAATTTTATAGAAAAAAGACAGGCAGATCAGCTGCTTTCTGAAATTGATGAAATCAAAAAAATGTTATTTTCCCTAATTAAAAAGATAAAACAAAATTTATAAATGTCAGCTTTATGCTTAAAGCTTTCAGCTTATAACTTAAAACTAAAAGAACCATGTTCCCAATAAAAAGATACCGAAGATTAAGAACCAGCGAAGCTATTCGCAGTCTTGTACGAGAAAACAC
>JBAVQO010000144.1:0-2656 GCA_049694135.1 Gillisia sp.
TCTCAGAAGAGATAAGTGTGAGTTCTTTGCAGGATACTATTTCGAAATTTTTTAGAAATAGATATCTTTTTAATAGAGATCAAATAAGAAAAGCAGCGGTACATAAATATTCACAAGAAATTCAGGCAAAGGCATATATTTCTTTATTCGAAAAAATATTCAACAGGAAAAAAGAGAGTTGAAGTTTAATAGGAGATCTACTTGCTAATTATAAAATTGATGAAAAAAGCCCTCATTACAGGAATTACAGGTCAGGATGGAGCCTATCTTGCAGAGCTGCTGCTGGAAAAAGGCTATGCAGTGCACGGCATTAAGCGTAGAAGTTCTTCTTTTAATACAGATAGGGTTGATCATCTTTATCAGGACCCGCATGAGCAGGATGTTCGGTTTAAATTGCATTACGGCGACCTTAGCGACTCCATGAACCTTACCCGCATCATTCAGGAAGTGCAGCCCGATGAGATCTATAATTTGGGCGCCATGTCTCATGTGAAAGTCAGTTTTGAAACGCCGGAATATACTGCCAATGTCGATGGCCTCGGAACGCTGCGAATTCTGGAGGCGGTTCGGCTGTTGGGGCTTACTGAGAAAACCAGGATATACCAGGCTTCTACCTCTGAATTATACGGGCTGGTTCAGCAGGTGCCGCAAAATGAAAATACTCCTTTCTACCCCCGAAGTCCTTATGGGGTGGCCGAGTTATACGCGTACTGGATTACCAGGAACTACCGTGAAGCTTACAATATCTTTGCGTGTAATGGGATTCTTTTTAATCATGAATCCCCCTTGAGGGGAGAGACTTTCGTGACTCGTAAAATTACCCGGGCAGCAGTGAGAATCGCTCTGGAAATGCAAGACACACTCTTTCTTGGAAATTTAGATGCCCAAAGGGACTGGGGGCATGCCCAAGATTACGTGGAGGCGATGTGGTTGATGCTTCAGCAAGATCAACCCGATGATTACGTAATCGCTACGGGAGTTACAACTTCTGTGAGAGACTTCGCAAAAATGGCATTTTTGGAGCTGGGTATTGAACTGGAATTTTCTGGTAAAGGGAAAGATGAAGTCGGAGTGATCATTAGGTGTATTAATGATGAATCTAGGGATTTAGAAGGGAAAGAGGTTATAAAAATTGATCCTGAATACCATCGCCCTACTGAAGTGGATCTCCTGGTTGGGGATGCTGAAAAATGTAAAAGAAAGCTGGGATGGAGCCCAAAGTATGACCTTCGAGGGTTGGTCCAGGAGATGGTAAAAGCCGATCTTGAATTATTTAGAAAAGAAAAATATCTAAAAAAGGGCGGTTATAAGATCCTGTCCTATCGGGATTAGTTTTGTCATCTTATTCAAAAAGAAGATTTTCAGCAGTTTATTAATCTTATATTTGCCGGGAAAAAAAATTTGTAAGAGAACCCTTGGAAAAAAAGTCAAAAATCTATGTAGCAGGCCATTCAGGAATGGTAGGCTCGGCTATTGTCAGAAGACTGAAAAGAGAAGGTTTTAGTAACCTTTTGACCCGGAACTCAAAAGAGCTCGACCTTTCCAATCAAGATGAAGTGCGGGCTTTTTTTGAAAAAGAGAATCCGGAATATGTTTTTCTGGCCGCGGCCCGGGTTGGAGGTATTGAAGCCAACAATACCTATCGTGCAGAGTTCCTGTATGAGAACCTGATGATCCAGAACAACGTCATTCATCAAAGCTATTTGACCGGAGTAAAAAAATTGCTTTTCCTGGGCTCTTCCTGTATCTATCCTAAATTCGCACCTCAGCCCATTAAGGAGGAGTATTTGCTGACAGGTGAATTGGAACCCACTAATGAGCCCTATGCCATTACAAAGATTGCAGGAATAAAAATGTGTGAAAACTATTATCGGCAATATGGCTGTAATTTCATTTCCGTGATGCCTACCAATCTTTATGGGCCAAATGATAATTATGACTTCAAGAAAGCACATGTTTTACCTGCCTTGCTTAGAAAATTTCATGAAGCAAAAGTAACCGGGAAACCGGTTGTTGAAGTATGGGGTACAGGTAAGCCAAAACGGGAATTTTTACACGTAGATGATCTCGCAAAGGCCTGTTTACATTTAATGCATACTTATTCGGGTCATGTAAGTGTAAATATAGGAACAGGGAAGGATATCTCCATTGAGGAATTAGCTAATCTTATCAAGGAAATAATAGGTTATAAGGGTGATATTTTCTGGGATACAGAAAAGCCGGATGGCACCCCAAGAAAATTGCTGGATGTTTCTCTAATTCACTGTTTAGGCTGGAAACATACAATTGAATTGGAAGAAGGGATTAGAAGAGTCTATAATGAAAAATTCCTGAAGCAGTATGCCTGAGAAACCTCTATTATCGATCATAACCGTTAACCTGAACAACCTGGAGGGCCTGAAAAGAACCATGCAAAGTGTCTTTGAACAGACCTGGCAGGAATTTGAATATATTGTCATAGACGGAGGATCTAGCGATGGGAGCAAGGAATATATTGAAGCAAATTCGGCAAAAATAGATCATTGGGTAAGCGAACCCGATAAGGGAATCTACAACGGGATGAACAAGGGGATTAAAGTCGCGAACGGGGAATATTTGTTGTTTTTGAACAGTGGGGATGAACTATCTAGAAGAAATATTTTACAGATAATTGCGC
>JBAVQO010000145.1:0-5725 GCA_049694135.1 Gillisia sp.
GGCTGGAGCGAACCATCAACATACCATAAACGTTGTGATATCGTAAATGAATATCTCCCGGCAGCTCTCCACCTCCACGATGAATATTATCTACTGGCATCGTAAAATTAGGACTGTCAAAAACCGAAGGTTCATTCATATCGTTCCACACCCCGTCGATCCCAGTGGCCATAAAGTCTTTGTATAATGAAGCCCACCATTTTTGAGTAGAAGGCATCGTATAATCGGGAAATGCACATTGCCCCGGCCACACTTTTCCGTGAAATTCATTTCCGTTGCTTTTTAAAACGAAGTAATCGTTTTTATGGCCGCTGTTGTACACAAAATAAGAACTGTCGGTTTTTACTCCGGGATCGATCATATACACCGCTTTAAAATCATTTTCGTGCATAAAGTCATTCAATTTTCCAGGATCTATCCCGGTAGAATCGAAAGTGAAGACGCGAAATCCTTTCATATAATCTATGTCCATCCACAGCACATCGGCGGGAATTTTCCGCTCGCGGAATTCTGTAATAACTTTTCTAGCAGAATCGGCCGGAAAATAAGAATATCGGGATTGTTGGTATCCCAACGCCCAGATGGGAGGCATGGCCATCGTTCCCGTTAGTTCCCCAAGGGTTTTCATCACTTCCTGCGGACTCGCTTTTTCAATAATAATCACCCGGAAGGAAGGGCCTTCGCTAATAATTTCAATAGGATTATTCAGTTTAAATTCCTGTTTCCAGGTGTTATCTGCTAAAATTCCGAAAGCAGAACCATCGGGCCTTACCCCTATAATCCAGGGGTGAGACTGATAAAGTTGTTTACCATCGAACTTCTTGTATTCATAATTGTCGGTATTCCAAAGGGTAACGTCGGTATTGTTTCTCCTTAAATCTCCGGTTACCTCGCCATTTCCGTAGAGATCTACATTGGCGCCATAATTTATTTTTACTGAATTTTTTCCGTTGATTTTTACAAACTCCGGTTTTAATCGCCAATTTTCGGGGAGTGAATCTTTCTTCGGAAGATCTTTAATAATGGCTAACGAAGGGAGGGTTTTTATAGAGTCGAAACTCTTAGGGTAAAATACCGCCACGCCATCTTCAGTAAGGCTTGAAGATTGAGCAAACAGTGAATTTATTCCAAAAAAGGAAATTACTACTGCTGCTAAAAGGAACTTTTTCATTACAATTTTTTAAATAGAATTACAGTTTTCTAATCCAGATGTTACGGTAACTAATGGGTTTGCTGGGATCGCCATGATCCTGAAGAATAATGGGGCCTTTTTCCAAAAATTTATATTCGGGAAGGCCAATGTACTCTGTTCCTCCTTTTATCTCGAAATGATTTTGAACCACGATGCCATTATGTAAAACGGTAACATAGGCGGGCGAAAAAAGGCTTTTATCGTCGTTAAATCTGGCCGCAGTAAAAATAATGTCGTATACGTTCCATTCTCCCGGGGGTCTCATAGCATTTTTTAGAGGGCGCGATTGTTTGTAAATACTGCCGGCCTGTCCATTTGCATAGGTTCTATTATTGTAGCTGTCCAGAACCTGTACTTCATATTTTCCCTGTAAATAAACCCCGCTGTTTCCTCTAAATTGGCTTTTCCCGGATATATCTTCAGGGATTTTCCATTCGATATGTAGCTGAAAATCTTTAAATTCATCTTTGGTACGAATGTCTCCTGTACCTTTATTTACCGTTAGCACTCCATCGTGAACTGTCCATTGAGCGGGCTGTCCATCGGCGCTTTCCCATTTAGATAAATCGGTTCCGTTAAAAAGAACTTCGGCATCAGAAGGAGCAGTCATGGCTGCATTGGGAGTGGATTTTCCCGGAGTTACTACGGGTACTTCGGGTGTCCAGAATTCGGTCATTTCAGGAGACATTTTTGGGGGCGTTGGCACGTCCTGCGCGAACATTGTGAAGCCGGTAAAAAGGAAAAGCAGCGGAAATAACCTCGAAGCAGTAAATTTTTTACTCATAATAATCGGGTTTAAAGAAAATTAGCGAATACGGATTGTTAGTGGTTTCAATCAGTTTTATTTTTTTGTCGACCTCTAAAATACAATTTTTAGACTTCATTATTTATGCAACACCATATTTTTCGCATTATTTGTAACTTTCCGCCATGATAAATTATTCCGCTACCTACACAGATTTATACCAGCTTGCGATGGCGCAGGTTTATTTTAGCAATGGCCATAAAGATCATAAAGCCGTTTTTGATTATTACTTCAGGAAAATCCCTTTTGAAGGCGGATATGCAGTTTTTGGCGGCCTGGAGACGCTGCTTGATGTTTTAGAGGAGTTGAGGTTTACAGAAGAAGATATTCATTATCTGCGGGGCCATGATTTTTCTGAAGATTTTCTGGAGTATTTGACCAATTTCAGGTTTAAAGGACACTTGTTTTCAGCAAGAGAAGGCGAGCTTGTTTTTCCGAAGTGTCCTATTTTACAGGTAGAAGCAAATATTATAGACGCCCAGCTTATAGAAACCATTTTGTTGAATATTCTAAATTTTCAAACCCTCATCGCTACCAAGGCCAGCCGTATGAAGCTGGTTGCAAAAGAAAGAAAGTTGCTCGATTTTGGGCTGCGCCGAGCGCAGGGGCCGGGAGGTTATTATGCCAGTCGGGCTGCCATTATCGGCGGATTTTCAGGCACAAGTAACGTGATTGCCGCAAAAGATTTTGATATTTCGGTTTCGGGAACTATGGCCCACTCTTTTATTCAAAGTTATGAAGATGAACTTAAAGCTTTTCGGGCATTTGCCGAAGGTCGGCCCAAAAACTGTGTTTTGCTGGTCGATACGTACGACACTCTAAAAAGCGGATTGCCCAATGCCATTAAGGTGGCAAAAGAAATGGAGGAACGCGGAGAAAAACTCCTGGCAATTCGCCTTGATAGTGGCGATTTAGCCTATCTGGCAAAAGAAAGTCGGAAAATGCTAAATAATGCAGGCCTTGAATATGTAAAAATCGCGGCATCAAATCAGCTGGATGAATATGTGATTAAAAGTCTGCTCGAACAACAGGCGCCAATCGATATTTTTGGAGTAGGTACCAATCTCGTTACCGGGAATCCAGATGCTGCACTGGATGGCGTATATAAATTAACGGAATCGCACGGGAAACCGCGTATAAAAATTTCTGAAAACCTTGCAAAGGTAACTATTCCACATAAAAAACAGGTTTTTCGATTAGTTACTCCTGATGGCGATTTCCTGGGTGCAGATGCTGTGGTTATGAGGGAGGAAGTTGAAGTGGGACGTATTTTTGACCCGATGGGAACACTCAAATCCATGGATATTAAAAATTATAACCGAGAAGAAGTTCTTCATTCGGTGATGAAGGATGGAAAAAGAAATGAAGATAAAAGGGATTTAAAAGAGATTGCAGATTTTACCCGCGGAAGACTGGAGCGATTGCCCCTGGAATACAAGCGGTTTAATAATCCGCATATTTATAAAGTGGGGATAAGTAAAAAGCTGAAAGAAGAGCGGGAGCAATTATTGTTGAAGTATAAGAGTTAATGAAGTCAATTCGAACGATATAATTTTATCCTGAATTTCAGGATCTAATATTCTTCTAAATTTAGAAACTGAAAAATCGGTTGGAGACATAAAAGCAAACGGAATTTAAAGGTCTCGACTCCGCTCGACCTGACCTTTCATTTCCCGACCTGATCTTTCGATTCTTGACCGAGAGTTCAGGCGCGAAACTTAAACCAGAGCTGCTAATTATTAAAGAAAAAATGAAAACACTTATCATCATCGATGTTCAGAACGATTTTATTCCCGGTGGGAGCCTTGCCGTACCCGGGGGAGACGAAATCGTTCCACTTATAAATAAGCTTCAGAATAAGTTCGATTTGGTGATTGCCACCCAGGACTGGCATCCGGAGAAGCACTCGAGTTTTTCCATTAATCACCAGGGGAAAAAGGAATTCGAAACCATCGACTGGAAAGGGCAGAAGCAGGTTTTATGGCCGGTACATTGTGTTCAGAATTCTGAAGGAGCCAATTTTCATCCTGATCTCGAGACAAAAAAGTTAGAAGCGATCTTTCGAAAAGGTACTGATCCGGAAATAGATAGTTTCAGTGGCTTTTATGACAATGCCCATTTAAAATCCACAGGTCTCTCCGGATATCTAAAAGAAAAAGGCGCCACAGAATTATATTTTTGTGGACTTGCGGCAGAATTTTGTGTTTATTTTTCAATCTTAGATGCCCTAAAAGAGGGATTTGATGCTACACTTGTTGAAGATGCCACTCGTGCTCTAAATGCTGAAGATTTTGAAAAAGCTAAGTCTTCTATTCTGAAAAATGGGGGACAAATAATTTCCAGCACAGAGATTTAGAAGATTTTTTTAAAGGCAGAAATAAGTTTTTCGACTTCTTCTTCAGTATTATAGTGAACGAGGCTGACTCTTACCACGCCTCCCCAATCTTCAAGTTCCAGAGCCTGAACCAACTTTTTGGCGTAGAAATCTCCAAACCTGATCCCGATATTTTCTTTGTCGATTTTCTCTACAATTTCAGGGCTCTTCAGGGTTTTATGGACAAAGGAAATGGTAGGAACTCTTTTTGAACCTTCAAATGAAGAAGATCCTATGATTCTTATTTCTTTTACAGAATTCAAGTAGTTCAGAAGTTTTTCGGCAAGTATTTCTTCATGCTCTTCAATTAAACCGAAGCTCTTGTTATACTTTTCGGCTTCAGAAAAAGAAGAACTGTCTTTAATATGATGCTCGCACATTTCAGAAAGATATTCGGGAATACCTCGCAGGCTGTAAGTGAGTTCAAAATTATAATTCCCCGGCTGAAATTTGTATGGCACGTCTTCAGATTTAAAGAAGTAATGATTAATGCCTTTCATTTTGGTGAGCAGGGGCAATTTTCCGAACATCACCGCCAGATGCGGTCCATACACCTTATACCAGCTGAAAGTGTAGAAATCCACATCCAATTCCTGCACATCAACTTTGCGATGCGGGGCGTACGCCACACCATCTACACAAATAAGGGCGCCGGCCTGGTGCACGACTTCAGCAATTTTCTTTATGGGGTTTATGGTTCCAAGAATGTTAGAGCAGTGAGTAACGGCTACGAGTTTGGTTTTGGAATTCAATAAGGTCTTCAGTTCATCGAGCTCCAGTTCGAGGGAATCAGGATTCGCTTTCCAAATTTTAACGGTGATGCCTTTTTGTTCTAAATCTGTCCACGGAGAAACATTGGCTTCATGATCGGTATTGGTAACAATTACTTCATCGCCCGGCTGCCAGGAATCGCTGATGCAAAGGCTTAAAATCCTGAGCAACATCGACGAAGACGGCCCGATTACAAGTTCCTTTTCGTCTTTGGCATTTAAAAAGTTTGCCAGGGTGGATCTTACGGCATTGAGATTTTTCCCGGCTTCTGCCGAAACTTTATAGGAAGCTCCCAGCTGTACATTGGTGTTAATCAGATAATCGCTGATGTAGTTGATGGTTTTGCCAAGAGTTTGGGAGCCTCCGGCATTATCCATAAAAATAAAATCTTTTTTAAGCGCGGGAAATTGTGATCGTACAAAATTAATATCCATCAAGGGGAGCTGTTAAAGTTTTAAAATTTGCTGAAGTTGTTCTTTAGTGACATTTAAAAGCCCGGCGGGTGGGAGACGGCGAGTCATTTCCCGCCAGTTGTCATTTTTTTCAAAAATACGTTTAAAAACAGGTAATGCCTCCTTAAGCC
>JBAVQO010000146.1:0-2004 GCA_049694135.1 Gillisia sp.
TGGTAGCACAGATAACAGGTGTAACATCATTTATAAATTCATCCTGAATTCTACTTCTTTCTTCGTGATTAAGGCCGGCGTGGTATGATTTTGCCTTAAATCCTTTTGCTGAAAGTTTTGCCGCAACTTCTTCGGTGGTTTTGCGGCTAAGGCAGTAAATGATTCCGCTTTGCGTTCTTCTTTTCTCGACAAACTTCAGAATCTGATCCAGTCGCTTTATTCCGGGACGCACTTCGAGACTTAAATTTTTTCTATCGAAAGAAGCTACGTGTTTTTCAGCTGCAGGAATATTTAACTGTCGGCAGATATCTTTTCGGGTAGCTTTATCGGCAGTGGCGGTAAGTGCAACGATGGGAGTAGAAGGAAACCGGTTTTTTAAATAACCCAGTTGCATATAAGCGGGCCGGAAATCGTGCCCCCAGCTGGAAATACAATGAGCTTCATCTATCGCAATCAAACTCACCTTTCCATCAGAAAGAAAACGATCTATAAATTGAAGGCTCTCGGGAGCCACATAGAGTAATTTTAAGCGCTTGCTTTCAATATCTTTATAAATATCCGATTGTTCTTTTTCGGTTTGACTGCTGTTAATAAAAGCGGCGGGAATTCCGTTGGCATTCAGGCCGTCTACCTGGTCTTTCATCAACGCGATTAAAGGAGAAATAACCAGCGTGAGCTCCGGAAGCAGAAGCGCCGGTAACTGGTAGCAGATGGATTTACCGCCTCCGGTAGGCATTACTACCATGTTATCGTTCCCGCTAAAGATGGAATGAATTATTTTTTCCTGTAAAGGCCGAAAACTATCATACCCAAAATATTCTTTTAAGGTGCTTAGAAGTAAATTTTGCTGCATCGGGCAAAGTTAACAACCTGCTATAAGAATTCCTTAAAAAGTAATGGCAAATGCAGAAGTGCTGTTTAGTTAAAACTTTTTACTTTTATAGAAACAATAGTTATCCATGGCAAAGCGCAAAAGGCATTCCACCCGAAGACCAAAATCCACCAAAACATTAAATCAGGTTCCGGGAACGGTAACCTATATCGGCACTAAAGTTACCGGGGAAACAAAACTGGATGTTATAGACTACGATAAAGATCATTTTGAAAGATTTTCCTCCAAAACTCCCGCAGATGCTTTTAAATTTGAAAACAGTGAGCGCATTACCTGGATAAATATCGATGGTTTAAACGATACCAAAGAAATTGAAAAACTGGGAGAATATTACGATTTACATCCGTTGATCCTTGAAGATATAGCCAATACCAATCAGCGACCAAAAATAGATGAATACCCGGACTATATTTTCGTGGTGGTAAAAATGCTCTATTTCTCGAAAGATAATGGAGACGGAAACTACGGGAATTTGATCAATGAACACATTAGCCTGGCAATGGGAAAGGATTATGTGTTAACATTCCAGGAATCTAACGAAGATGTTTTTGATGGGGTTCGCGACCGTATTGAACATTCCAAAGGAAGAATCAGGGGAGCAGGAGCAGACTATTTGCTGTTTGCACTTCTGGATGCCGTGATCGACCAGTATTTTGAAGTGATAGACACCATTGGAGATAAAATCGAAAATCTGGAAGATGAGTTGTTCCGTGCGCAGCCAAACGATGATGTTACCTTTGAAATTCAGGAATTAAAACGCACTATATTAAGAATAAGAAGAGCGGTTTTTCCGCTTCGGGAAGTGCTAAGCCGACTCGAGAAGATTGAAAACAACTTCATTCAGGAAAAAACAGGAAGTTATTTTCGCGATTTATACGATCATATCATTCAGGTTTCAGAAAATATCGATATCTACCGCGAAATGACCTGGGGGCTCATGGATATGTACATGACCACCATCAGCAATAAAATGAATGAGGTTATGAAAGTGCTTACCATTATTGCCACCATCTTTATTCCTCTTACTTTTATCGCGGGAATCTATGGAATGAACTTTAAGTTTATGCCGGAACTTCAGTGGAAATACAGCTATTTTGTACTTTGGGGTATAA
>JBAVQO010000147.1:0-1871 GCA_049694135.1 Gillisia sp.
CCATTGTAACCAATCTCTTAGAAGATGTTTCGGTTCAGGGCATCGTATTGAATTCTCGCGATATTACGGCTTATGTACAGCAGGAAAAAAAGCTTCTGGATAGCCTCCAGCGTTACGACATTGTGGCCAAAGCCACGAGTGATACTATTACCGATTATGATATTAAAAATGATTTAATGCAATATAACGAAGGAATAGAAAATACTTTCGGTTATTGTAGACGAACCATTCCAAAAAGCGGAAAATGGTGGAACGATCGCATACATCCGGGCGATAGAAAAAGAGTACGGGAACAGGGTAAAAGAATGTATCAAAATCGCGAAACTCATTTGCAGTTAGAATATCGCTTTCAATGCGCCGATGGGAGTTATAAATATATCCTGGACAGAAGTTATATGGTGATAGATGCGAACAAAGAGCCGGTAAGAATTATTGGTTCTATGCAGGATATTACCGATATTCACAACTATATTGAAACGATAGAAAAAAATAACCGGCGGTTAAAAGAGATTGCCTGGACCCAGTCGCACGTAGTACGCGCCCCATTAGCTCGCATAATGGGACTTATAGATTTATTGGAAAACGAATGTGAAATAGAAGACAAATCGCAGTTGTTAAATTATATTTTGGAATCTGCCAGAGAACTGGATAATGTTATAAGAAAAATTACAAGTAAAACAGAGCAGGCTAACCTCAACAGGAATTAATGTTAAAAGTACTGATTGTAGATGACGATGATATTGTGCTTCTGGTACAATCTAAAATGCTGCAGCGTTGTGGAATTTCAGAATCTCCATTAAAATACAAATCACCAAAAGAGGCACTCCAATTTCTTTTTAATGATCATGAAGATGCTCAATATCTTATTTTTCTCGATATTAACATGCCACAAATGAGCGGCTGGGATTTTTTGGAAGAAATAAAGAAGAACCAGCCAAATGCCGAAATGGGTGTGGTAATGGTTACTTCTTCTATTGCCAGTTACGATAAGGGCAAAGCCGCAACGTATCCGAACGTAATAGATTATGTAGAAAAACCTATAAGTTATAGAGACTGCGATAGAATAAAAGAAAGTCCCTTTTTTGTGAAATTCTCAGACCGTTAGATTTTTCTGTCCTGCGGATTTCCTTCTTCAATTTTTTCTTCGGCCCATTCTTCTTCTTCGGCATTCGCCTCTTCAGGATTGGATTGAAGTATCTCTGCCCGGGGTTCAAAATTCAGCTTTATAAACATGGGGAAATGATCTGATCCTATGTTTTTTAAACGTTTTATTTCCACCAGGGTAAAATCATTGCTGTGAAAAACGTGATCCAGAGGCCATCTCAGTAAAAAATATCCGGCATGAAAGGTGTTGAAGAAACCGCGTCCGATTCGGGGATCCAGCAATCGACTCAACTTCTGGAAAAGGCGGGTAGTGCGCGACCAGGCGACATCGTTAAGATCTCCAAAAACAAGTACAGATTCTTTCTCTATTTCAAGGTCTTTTCCCACCAATAGCAGTTCTGCGTCCCGATTGGTGCTCGTATCGTCTTCCGTAGGACTGGGCGGTTTGGGGTGAAGACAATGTATCTTTATTTGTTCTCCATTGTTCATACAAACATATCCGTGTATAGAAGGAATTTCATTGGAGATCAAATATTTTACTTCAATATCTTCCAGTTCCATTTTGGAATATAAATGCATTCCGTAAAGATTGTCCTTAGGGATTTTTACGGTGTAAGGATATTCTTTTTCCAACACAGAGAGTTCTTTTTCCCAGGTTTTATCGGTTTCCAGGGTTAACAATAAATCGGGTTTATGACGGTTTACCTGCTCGATGAGTTTTGAGTAATGGGTGTTTGGTGTCAGCACATTGCTCACCAGGATAGAAA
>JBAVQO010000148.1:0-1522 GCA_049694135.1 Gillisia sp.
ACATAAACAATATTAAAAAAAGGCTTCTTTTTATTGAAAGAATATGCATATGGAAGTACTTAAGTTAGGTTGATTTATTGTTTTTGGGTTTCTACGGAAGCATTGGTTTTAGCTTCCTGAGCTTTTATTTTAGCTAATTCGGCTTTGGCCTCCTCTACCACATCCGGATAATCTGTAAAATTCTTGATTACATTATCCAGAATGTAGGTTGCCTGATAAGCATCATTCAACGCATAGAAATTTTTCGCCATCAGCACCAATCCTTTAGCTCCATATAATTTATATCCGGAGTAATCTTTCGCCAGTTTTTGCACGGCTTCATTTGACGCTTTATAATTTCCGTCCTTGTTTTTGAAGTAGGCATCGTAATAAAGGGCTTCTGCACCCAATTCGCCGGTGGCGGTTTTTAGCACCTGTGCATAGGCAGATTTTGCCCTGCTCTCATTCCCGGTTTCCAGCGCGGATCGTGCGATGATGGTTTGCGCATCGTTCTTAACACTGGTTTCTATTCCGGAGTTGGAAAGCACTTTTTCGGCATAATTTTCGGCTTCCGAATAATTCTTCAGTTCGTAGTACGACTTCATTAAATTAGACTGCGCATACACCACGTTTTGGTTGAAATCAGCTTCTGTTTCGAGTCTTTTCAGCAAGGGAATTGCATCTTTATAATTTCGGTTTTCGAGATAGATCTGTGAAAGCCTGGCCAACGCCTGTTCAGAAAATTCGCTGCGAGGTTTCTCTACCACAAATTGATAATGTGAAACCGCTTTTTGCTTTTCATTATCTCTGAAGTATAACTGAGCCAGGTAAAAATTGCTTTTCAGCGCATTCAACCCGTTAGGAAACTGCTGAAGATATTTTTCCAGATTTGTTTTCGCCGCGGAAGTATTATTGTTCAAATACTGTTTTTCGGCAGATTCAAAAGTGGTGTTATCGAGATCGGCATCGGTAACCTCAACAAAATCGATGTTTTTAACCCAATTGGCATATTCGTCGGTTCTTCCCAGGTCAATGTAAATAAGTCTTGCCGTAGAAACTGCCTGCATAGATTCCGGGGTGTTGGGATAATCTGCCACTACCTTTTTGAATTTCTCCAGCGCCTTATTGGATTGATCGTCATTATAATAAATAAGCCCCTGTTTCAGCAATGCCTGCGGAACAAAAGCGCTTCCCGGCACATCGCGAATAAGTTTGTTATAAGTTTCCTGCGCCTTCTGATTTTCCTTCATTGCTACGTAGGTATTTCCCAATTCATACAGGGCATCATCGCGATAACTGGAACGCGGATATCGGTTCATAAAACTGCTTAATTCCTCGATTTTGCTATTATTCCTGTCTACAAATCCATAACTAATCGCTTTTTGATAAGCGGCATAATCCTGATTCCCGATATTCATTTCCAGCGCCTTATTATAGGCTTCCATGGCAGGCCAGTATTTACTGGTAACAAAATAGGTGTCTCCAAGCCGGGTGTAGGCATCGTCTCTTCTGGCTTTGTCGTTACCAGAATCTTCGGCGTATC